>JACZSB010000242.1 GCA_022574435.1 Fidelibacterota bacterium | reverse complement strand
GTCAATATGCCTCGGGAGGGATTGAGGACACAGCAGCCTTCCGCAACTACACCATCGATGATATCCACGGCCCGGCCCTGTGGCTTTATCCACGCTACCAGCAGGTGGAGGTTGGGAGTGAGTTCTCAGTTGAAGTGATGCTGGAAGAAGTTGAGAATGTGTTCGCGGTTAAGGCAGTACTGGAGTTTGATCCGGCTGCTTTGCAAGTGAGCAACGTTGAAGTCTACGAAGACAATCGCTCCCTGCTCAAGGCTAATGGTGGGACTGTGATACAATTCTGGTCCTATGACAATGCAGTTGGCAATGTTATCATCGAGGTGGCCACTGCCACGGGCTCTCCGGCAGGCGTCAGCGGGACGGGGGCCATTGCGATGGTTACCCTTACGGTCAGCCGGTCGGGGCAACTGGTCTACGGGGCGGCGTCAAGCCTCAGAGACGTGGATAATGTGGAAATCACGATCTCCGAGATGGCTAAAGCCGTGGTGGCGTTACGATGATACGTCAAGCTGCAATATTTTGGTCGCTGGCAGTATACCTTATGGCACAGGCACCTACCATTGTCTCCACCTTCCCCACCCAAAACGCCCTCAATGTGCCACTGGATACCACTATTTCTGTCACCTTTGGTGTGGATATGAATCCTGCCATCATCAACGCCACTACTTTCGTTGTCCACGGCGGCTATACCGGAAGACTGAGCGGTGCCTACACCTACGACAGCGGGACCAAGACCGCCACTTTTACGCCGGCGCAGCCGTTCAGGGTTGGGGAGCAAGTGAGCGTTACCGTAACTACGGGTGTGATCGGCGCAGGCGGGGCTAGGCTGGAATATTACTTAGCCTGGATATTCAGGGTGGGAGTCGAGGGGGGAAGCGGGATACTGGCGATCCCACATCGCTATGATGATCTCCCAAATCCTGCATCCATGGTGGCTGCTGATTTGGATGGAGATGGAGATGTTGATTTTGCGGTAGGGCACTTTTTGTCCAACGTTGTAACAGTGTTGAAAAATGGAGGCGAAGGTAATATTATCGAAATGGAATTCCTCGGGGCCGGCGGATTTGAATTGGAGGCAATTACTGCCGTTGATTTGAACGGGGACGGTAGGGTAGATCTTGCAACTACGAATGCTTCCGACAACAATGTGTCAGTTTTCCTTGCCAAAACGGGTTCTCCCTCCTTTTGGATTCCAGATCAATATAGTGTCGGCCGAACTCCTCGCGATATTATTGGCATTGATGTCGATGGTGATGGAGATATTGACCTGGTTGTTGTCAATGATGAGGACTATAATTTGTCTCTACTCAGAAATAACGGTGATGGAACATTTCAGACTGCTGAGACTATTTTTCTTGGAGTGATATTGAGTTATGGCGTATTGGTTACTGCTGCTGATTTTGACACTGACGGGGATATTGATTTGGCAGTAACAATGCAAGGTTCAAATACAATGGGCGTGCTTCTGAATAGAGGCAATGGAACTTTTGAAAACCCAATATCATATGATTTGGCAGATCCTGTTCAAGCAGTTATCGCATTTGACATTAATGGAGATGGGTATACTGATCTGGCATTTGCGAATGCATCTACTAGTAATAACATCTCAATTCTATTGAATTTAGGCACCGGGACATTTACGGCAGCCACGAAATACACTGTCGGCAGTAACCCGGTGTCACTGACCCACGGGGACCTTGACGGCGATGGCGACGATGAACTCATTATTGCCAACTATGACGATGGCACCATAACAGTGCTTCAGAACAACTCTGACGGTTCTTTCGAATTGGCTGCAACGTATTTCGTAGGCCCCAATCCAATCGAAGTTATTGCAATCGATTTGGATGATGACGGAGATATTGACATAGCTACAATGAATCAGGGTGATGGTCAATTGGCTGTTTTGATGAACCGGAATATTAATGCTACGATAGAGTTTTCTGCAGATACCCTCTCTTTTGGATCCACCAAGATTAGTTCAACTGATAGCACAATATTTATTATCTACAACGAGGGTCTCGACAGTTCTCTTCAGGTGACCAGTATCAATTCAGCCAGCCTTGCTTTTAGCGCCAGCCCGGCCACCTTCATAGTTCCACCGAATGATAGTATAAATGTAGTAGTCACATTCTCGCCCGATGCAATATTGGAATACCGAGACAGCCTTAATATAATAAGCAATGATCCCCGCCAAACACTGGTGAAAATCCCTATTACCGGATGGGGGAATCCCATATTGGATCACCATCCACCCAGTAATTCCATCAGTGTATCTTTGGAAACAACTATCTCGGTCGCATTCGGGTTAGCCATGGCGGGGAGCACATTCAACGCAAATAGCTTTGTAGTGCAAGGCAATTTCACGGGTATAGTTAGTGGCGGCTATAGCTATGATGTGGACAGTAAGGTGATAGTCTTTACTCCTTCGAAACCTTTTCGATTAGGTGAAATTATTAGTGTGAGTCTGACAACTGCCATCAAGAGCGCGGTTATGGATACACTTTGGCGCCCATCAGCGTGGGACTTCAGGGCTGGGATGCCCAATGGAAGTGGACAGTTTGCCGCCGCCACGGACTATGTTGTAGGATCTGTTCCATCTTATATAATAGCTGCTGACTTTAATATGGATGAGAAGATTGATTTGGCGGTCTCCCATGGCAACAATGCTGATATTTCTATTCTATTAAATGTGGGTAGTGCCATATTTGACAACGTTGTGAAATATCAAATAGGAAGTGGACAGGGTGGAATAGTGGCAGCCGATCTCAATGGGAATGGACTCATTGATTTAGCGGCTCTATATTTAAATCATGTGTCAGTTTTACTTAACAATAATGGCACTGGATTCATCATCGATCGCGCTTATTTCGTAGGGGGTAACCCAGCCGATCTTGTAGCCGCTGACTTTAATGGAGATGGGGTAACAGACTTGGCAACCGTCAATCCATTAAGCAACAGTCTGTCCGTGCTCTTAAATAGCGGCGGAGGGATCTTTCCCGATTTGGTCAATTATCCCGTAGGGGCTGATCCGTACTCCATCTTTGCCGCTGATTTGAATGGTGACGGAAGCATAGACCTTGCGACTTCTAATTCGGGAAGCGACAATGTCGCCGTTCTAATGAATAATGGAAAGGGTGGTTTTGGATCACCGTCATATTACTCGGCGGGAGACACGCCATCTTCAATTACGGGTGCTGATCTTGATGGTGATGGAAATGTTGACCTGATTGTAACGAATTTTGGAGATAACTCCTTATCAGTATTTAAGAATTTGGGCAATGGCAGGTTTGCGGCTGCAGCGGTTTTCGATGTAAATAGTCCATTAGATGTCAAGACTGTTGATGTGGATGGCGATGGAGATATCGATTTAGCCGTTACTAATCCATCCGGCAATAGGGTGTATATACTGCTAAACGATGGGATGGGCAATTTCCCCTTCCGCACATTTTATGATACTGGAGCTGATCCACTCTCTATAGCAACTGCGGATTTCGATAGGGATGGGGATATCGATTTGGTAGTTACCAATAATTTGAGTGGCAACATTTCGGTTTTGCTGAACCTTGACGCCTTTTCAGCCCGCCTGGCATTAGATGTGCGCACCGAGCACTCCGACACCTTATCCATAACTTACATCATCTCTAATCCCAATGGTTATCCCACAAGCCTGCTGGTGGAGCATTCTATCGATGGCGGAAGCAGTTGGACCATCCTCCCCTCCATAATTGGGGATACTACAGATTTGATGCCAGCCTCCTACCAGGGTACCTTCCAGTGGGATTCCTATGCTGACCATCCTGGTGAGGACCTGCCCGCGGTGCAGCTGCGGATCATCCCCTACGACCAGACAGGTCAGGGGCTCAGCTACGCTACCGCGCCTTTTCACCTGGATAACAACCGCATTCCAACTGCTACTTTAATCCCCTTGGCTGCCGTAGAATACAAGGGTGATATTGTTATCGATTACCAACTCTTCGATTTGGAGAATGATACCCTCAATATCGCGGTTGAATACCTTGATACGGATCAGGCGATCTGGCAATCTGCCAGCCTAACTGGAACCACTGCATTTATCGTATCCGAAAATTACACCGGTCAAATAACCTGGCAAACGGCCATTGATCTACCGGAGGGTATCGGGTATTACTCTTTGCGTATAACACCCTTCGACAACGACGAGGGGGTCTCAGATACCTCTATCATTCTACTGGATCAATTAGGCGTGGCGATAACCATCGGCATCAGCCAGTTCGATACAGAACAATCTGGCGATATTGAAGTCGGGTACACACTTCAGGATGATGAATCGGACACCTTGGGTATCTTAGCCGAATTTTCAATTGATTCAGGAGAAACGTGGGGACAATCTTCTATTTCAGGAGCAACATCAGGCATTGTACCGAGCAATTACTCAGGCACACTCACCTGGCACTCTGAAAGCGACTTGCCCGGCGTGGACGCAACTACCGTTCGATTCCGCATCATCCCGATGGACGCACATGTAGGGATTTCCTTAGAGACGGCCGATTTTCACCTGGACAATAACCTACCGCCGAGCATAGCGACAGGTAGCCACGCCGATACCATCACGACTTATATGGACATTCCGTATCTTCTCTCCGATGCTGAGTTCGACACGCTGACTATCCTTGGAGAATATTCACTGGATCAAGGACAGTCGTGGTTCATGCCCACTCTTGTTGATGCTCTATCTGAGGTTCCAGCAGCTCAATATGCC
>JACZSB010000241.1 GCA_022574435.1 Fidelibacterota bacterium | reverse complement strand
CTTGACATTGAGCGTAATAGTTTCGTCTGGGTTCCTGGCGCCCAGTGCGAAGAAGCTGGGGCGATAAAGGTTTGCCGCCACTGGTTGTTGCCGATTGGTCCTTCGGTGTAGATGAGGCGGGGGAAGACCTGGATGACTGCGGGCGGGGCGTAGTCGATGATGAAGTCCATCTGGTGGAAGTCCAGCACGGCGGTCAAGCCCGTATTCTTGACCGTCACTGTCAAGTCGTCGCCGCCTCCACCTTCGGTCGTGCTTTCGATGCTGAGGTTGGTCCGGGCCCGCTCCCTTGCTCGGTCTAGGGCCTAGACGTGGTGAGGCTGACAGCGTTATTGGAGAAGAGGGAGGAACGAGAAAATCGCAAAGTATGCAATGGGGAGCTATTGAAGACTGAAGGAATTCCAGTGCCGTGAGTAAACCAACTTACCGGGCAGCTTTGCAAGCCGTCCAGGGTGGGAAGATTGATCCGGTCTACCTGCTGGCGGGTGGCGACACTTTCCTTGAGGACCATTTCATTGCCCAACTGGTGCAGCGCTATTTACCGGCTGGTGGCCGCAAGCAGATCTATTCCCTGGAGGATGATAAGGCGGAGGATGTTTTGGCGGAACTGGGGGCCTATGGACTGTTTCAGAGCAAGCAACTGCTGGTGGTGCGCCAAGTTCAGCGGGTGAGCGGCAAGGTCCGGGATGAGCTGTTGGCCTATGTGGTGGCGCCGGCCGATGACAAATGCCTGTTGTTGGTGCTGGAGGACTACCAACCCGCCAAAGGGCTTCATAAGCGTCTGGCCCCCGGTGTGGTGGTGGTTGACACCCGGCCGCCGTTCCCCGACCAGATCCGGACCTGGGCCGCAGATTATGCCCGCGACAACGGCCACCAGCTGGACCCGGAAGCGTTGGATATCCTGATGGAATATGTCGGTGATTCGGTGGGTCATGTGGTGAGCGAGCTCGACAAGCTCTTCATTGCGGTGGACGATGGCGCCGCCGTCGACCCGGACACGGTGGAGGCCCAGGTGGGAGCGGATCGCAGGCGCCAGCTGTGGCACTTGCAGCAGGCGCTGGCCCGCCGGGATTCCCCCCTGTCGCTGGCAATATTGGTTTCGCTGCTTAGACACGGTAGCCGGCCGTCTCCCATCATCAGCGCTATCGCCGCCCTGTTCAGCCAACTGCTTTATCTCCACTCCCATACAACCGCGCAGAAGGTCTATACGGGCCTAAATAAGGTGGTAAGCTCCGAAATGGGGCCGATGGTAAGGCGCTATACTCCGGGGGATACGGCCCGGGTGCTACGGGCCCTGTTGGCCGCCGACGTGACGCTGAAATCGGTGTCGGTGGATGCCGAAGCCGTACTGATCGTCCTGGTAACCGCTATTTGCCGAGGAAAGGCTTGAACAGCCACGAATATACCGACGAGGAGCTGATCAACCAGTTTCAAGCGGGGAACGAGAGCGCTTACCTGGAGCTGGTGGAGCGCTTTAAGAACCGGCTGTTTTCGTTCATCTACCGCTTCGTGGGGGATGTGGACCTGGCGGAGGATCTTTTGCAGGACACGTTGGTAAAAGTCTATACACACAAGCACTCCTACCGGGAGATCGCCAAGTTTTCCACCTGGATTTATACCATTGCCGGTAATCTGGCCCGTACCGAGTTGCGCAAGCGCCGGAGGCGAGCCACCTTCAGTATGAGCGCTCTGGGTCTGGGTGGACGGGAGCTGGAGCTGCCCTCCCCCGATCACACGCCCAGCAAAATTCACGAAGGGGTCCAGACGGAAGCAGCCATCCAGCGGGCATTGGCTCAATTACCGCTGCACTTCCGTACAGTGGTTATTTTGCGGGACGTCCAGGAACTTTCTTATGATGAGATAAGTAAAATTATGAAAATTCCCTTGGGTACAGTGAAATCCCGAGTTAACCGGGCGCGGTTGCGGCTGCAGGAGATACTCTCGAACCTTGATGAAAACAGGAGAAATAAAGCCTGAATGGATTGCTCTGATTTTCGCGTATTAGCATCAGCACATTTGGATTTCGAATTATCATTTGCCGAGCAAAAGTCGTTTCTGCAGCATCTGGAGGGTTGTGAGCTCTGTGCCCGTCTTCTGGCACATATGCAAAAAATCCAACTGCACCTGAAACAGGGTGTATCCACGTCACTGTCACCTGACTTCGTAGCCCGGTTGCAGGAACGCCTGCGGACGGATCTGGCCCGCCGGCCGGCCTGGTGGCGTCGCCTGGTCGAGCCCGGCGCATCGGGTTTATCGCCCGCATCTTTGGGAGGATTGGCTGTGGCGGCGATGGCTGTGCTTGCCATCAGCTTGAGCCTGTTCCGCCAAGAGGCGGCGCCCTTAGTGGAACCGGCCGGTCAATCGCTCCAGGCTGGACCCTCATTTAAGTTGATCCCGGCACAACCGGGAAGCGCAAACCCCGCCGGGGTGGCCGATGTCAGCACCGGGTCCGATTCCCTGCTGGAACGGCGGGATCCTGCTCGCCGAGATTTCTCCCGCCAGATGAAATATGTCAGTCAAGTCGGGCGACCGTAATTTGGGGTCGATTACCTAAGTCCCCATCGATAAATTATCCCTGATCATAGAGGCCTTGCGGTGAACGATGGGCGTAACTTCGGCGCGCGGTGATAGTGCTGTGGTAAAACCTTTCAATATCCTTAATGGCTAATGGCCTGCCCGAGGTGGGCTGACGGTTGAGACATGTCCAGGGAAAAGAAGACCCCCGTACCAGAGCGTAGCGATTCAGCAGACCATATTATGGCTCTGGACGATCTATTGACCAGCGCCACAACGATCGATATTACCGAGGAACCTGACCAACTGCTGGCTGCTCTGGTGACGGCGGCCGGTGATCTTCTGGATTTCGACCGTCTGACAATATCGCTGCCGTCCAACCGGGTGACGGACGGCCTGCGGATAACGCTGGTTTCAGGGCGGGAGGATGATTTCGCCCAGGGCCGGGAATATTCCGCTGCCGGCGTCTGGCACGGCGAGGTCTACCTGCGGTCCCAAGGGCTGATTATCGGCAAGGGTGAAACCGGGTTTCAAGGCCGTTTTGAGCCGGATGACTTGCGCAACGGCTGGGTAAAATCGTTTATGGGAGTGCCCATTATCGAGGCCGGTTTGCCCCAGGGTACGGTGGCGTTGGAAAGCGCCGGCAAGCAGCACTATGGACCGGATGATCTAAGGCGGCTGACCGCCATCGCCGGCGTCTTTGGGACGGCCTACTGGTGGGCGCGCCGCTACCACCAGGAGCACGCCAACGCTATGATGGACGGACTGACTCAGATGCTGAATCACCGGTCATTCATGCAACGGTTGGAAGAGGAACTGGAACGCAATACGCGTTACGGAGACTCCATGACCTTGCTGATGCTCGATCTGGATAATTTCAAGCAAACCAATGATAAATATGGACACCAGCATGGCGATTTCGTCCTGTCCCAGACGGCACAGCTGATCCGATCCAGCATCCGAATGACCGATGTGCCCGGGCGGCTGGGCGGCGAGGAATTCGGCGTGATTATAATCAATGCCAGCAAGCGCATCACCCGCTCCACCGCCCAACGGATCAGATCATCGATCGCGGAGCACAAGTTCATCAATGACGGCCTGGAGAGCCGCATGGCCATTAGTATTGGGATGGCGGAATATCCCACCGATGGGCATAACATCAAGGAGCTACTCAGGAAGTCCGATGAAGCCATGTATTCGGTCAAGGCTAGCGGCGGGAATGGAGTGATTTCATATTCCAGGCAACTGGAGAAACAGAAAGAGGGAAAACATGGCTAAAGCTCAAAAAACTTTCGCCAGCAAAGCCAGTAAAGGCGAAGAGAAGGCCGAGAAGCGTCAGATCAGATTGATCAGGAGCATTGCGGATCCGAATACCGGGACAGTGAAATTCCTGGACCGTATGGTGAGTGTTCCCGGCGATGGAGACCTGGATGCTCACCTGGCAAAATTGATGGAGGACAAGCCCTGAGGCCAGCGGTCGCCGGGCACGGGACCGCCCCTAACCGGGACCGGGTCTAACGGCTCTTCACTCGTAGCGACCCCATTAATACCGTGGCCCACCTCAGTTGGTTTCCCCGCAGGCAGCTACTATTGGGTATGGTGTCGATCTGAATGTAATTTGACGCCCGCTGTCCTTATGCCAGGGGGTTGGAGGAGGAATTTTTTTTATGCCCGCACGCCATCTGTTTACTTCTGAATCAGTTACAGAGGGCCATCCGGATAAAGTCTGCGACCAAATATCCGATGCGATTCTGGATAAAATCCTGGCCAAAGATCCACAGGGACGGGTGGCCTGTGAGACTCTAGCCACCACCGGCCTGATCCTGGTGGCAGGAGAGATTACCACCCATACTTACGTCGACATTCCCAGCGTCGTCCGCCAGATGTTGATGGATATCGGCTATACCAAGGCTATCTATGGAATAAGCGCCACACAGGCGGCGGTGCTCACCAGCATCGATGAGCAGAGCCCGGAAATTTCCCAAGGGGTGGACGAGTCTAAAGGGCACGAGCAGGGGGCCGGAGACCAGGGACTGATGTTCGGGTTTGCCTGTCGTGAAACCGAGTCGCTGATGCCGTTGCCGATCATGCTGGCCCACAGTATCACCCGGCGGCTGGCTCAAGTGCGCAAGTCCCATGAACTGGCCTGGCTGCGCCCCGATGGCAAGTCGCAAGTGACGGTGGAATATGAGGGGACCAAACCGGTGGCTGTTCAGAAGGTGGTGGTG
>JACZSB010000240.1 GCA_022574435.1 Fidelibacterota bacterium | reverse complement strand
GTAACCGATTAGTTCCGCGATCCAGCGCACGGATTGGGCTTCAATTTCGGTAGCTATTGGAGAAAGAATGAACGCGCCAACGTTTGGATTGATGGCACTTGCAAGCAGATCAGCCAAAATGCCGATGGGTGCCGCCGATGAAGTGATGTATCCCCAAAATCGTGGGTGACCATTAAATAGAGAGTTGTCGAATATTAGATCAGGAATCTGCGTGAGCAAATCGGTGGGAGAGGTGCCATGTTCGGGCATGCCACCTGCACCTATAAGTGAGCGTATGTCCTTGGGCGCGGGATCAGTTGTTACTGGGCGTTGTGGTAGGCCGTCCAAAAACTTGGCCACCTGGTCCACGAGCTGATGCCCGAGCTTGCGGAATTCGTTAGCATTGATGTCCAGCGGGACGTCTCGGTTTCGTAAATGGGAGTTTGGATCGTTGGTCCCCATGGTCGGTCCTTTTGTTCTATTGATATCAAAGTCGAGCAATCGCGGCTCGCAAATCTATAGCTGTAATCAGGCGGAGATAAACTCAATAATCTAGGCCCATTAGTTACTTCGACGCTGATCCTATCGACACGACAGCAGCCTGAACCGAATTTTCCGATTCCATCCGGAAGCGTAGGAAGTCGAGTCAGATTTCTCGAATGCTAGTTCGTAGATCAGAATTTCGTAAATCGGGCAAATCCATTTTTGATTGATCGATAATTTTCCCCGGCTAATTATCGCCTGACTCAAAATCCGGCATCCGCAAGGCTGTATAGGTGCTACTCCCAAAACCACACGCACCATCATCAACACACAGACTCTACAACGGAAGAAAATATCCACTCTGAAATACAAACTGTTCAGATACCCCACCAAGCACCGAATTAGCCGCCAATTGTACCAGTCCGGCCTCTGAAATGGTATGGTGATGGCCAGGCCGTAGCATTAATCCTAATGAACCCCTACCTCAACAGCACCATCTTTATGGACTTGATGTACTCCGACGTTACCAGCCAGACGATGTATTTGCCGGCGGGATGATTCAGATGAGTCATCACCTAACCCTTTGAACGGCGAGATGTATCTCTTAGTTTTTAACCGAAGTATCCAAAATGGTCTGAACCGGTACAGAGCGTGTTTCACAGCGCTGCCCTCACGTAGTTGTTAGCCCTTATTTTAGTTACTTAGAAGATCTAATAATAGTAGAAAAAGATTAATAATATCTAAGTAATTTCAATTGAAAGCCGCATAGCTACAGCCCATGAGTTGGACTCGCATTGTTCTACTAATTTTGCTAACCTATTAAAGTCATACAAAAGGTATCCAGTAAAAATAAGCACCCCAATAAATGCCATAATCCTCTGGTTTGCTCTTGGGATTGAAATAAATAACCGGATAAGATTCCCAAGTAAAAGCAGCAGAAGCGCTATAAATAGAAAACCTCCCATAAATCCAAAATCGATCCCTGAATATATGCCCAATAATGCACACCCCACAGTTATTGTCATAGTTATAGCTAAAACCTTTCCGCCTAAGTTTTCACCAACTGAGATTAAGGCTAAAGCCAGCATAATACCCGTTAGTATTGACCAACAAGCAAATAGGGGAAGACCAACCGATAGATTTTGTGGTCCGTTAAAGAGAAGTATAAGAAAAACAACTATGTCGCTTATCAAAAGACTGTAAAAGTAGGGCTTTATCGTAACCCAGTCTATTTCTAAGTCGAGTAGGCCATCTTCATTTTTAGTTGCCGAGATCCCTGGGGTTTTGGCGTAATATAGCTTTGTCACAAACCGAATTACAAAAATAGTTGCTACCCAAGTGATAATTAACTGTGAACCCAGTATTAAAAATGTTTTAGTGTAGAGAGATTCCAGCATATCTTATCTCTAGAGTCGCGGACTAGCGGAAAGCACACCTGCCTGATAAAATTACACTGCCTGCACTCAGGGTATCATAGTAGCATGCGCTAATTGATTGACAGATACTTTCTGCAGTACTGGTTTTTATAGATTAATGTGATACGACCGCCTCGCAAATTCCTGGTGCCATCCTTAAATCGAGCATCCCCGGCCAATCGAAGAATCTCATCATTATCGCCGTGGCGCGTGTACTTTCCAGATATCCGCCCCCACAGGCTGATAATGCTAGATACTCTAGTGCCACCCGGTTCATTGATGGCATATATTTGGCGCAAGATATTATAATTGTTGCGGAGAGGGAGGGATTCGAACCCTCGATACAGCTATAAACCGTATACCCGCTTAGCAGGCGGGCGCTTTCAACCACTCAGCCACCTCTCCAGAATCGCTGCCAGAACTTCCTTCAAGGATCAGGAGCGATAGCTAGAAGTTATAACTTTGACCGAGGGGAATAAAGCTTCGGGCTGGGCCGGTACAATAAATGCCGCCGGCAGATCGGTTTCCGTTGATAACCGAGGAATAAGATGCTACATTCCAGCTGGTGATCGCTGGGGCAGCCCGACGTCTATAGATTTGCCGTATTTTCTGATTGACCTAAATCGAGGTTTGGAATGAAGCCCCCCAATCTGTACCATTACAAGGCTTATGTGACTCGCGTTTACAGCGGTGAGAGCTGCATTGTGGATATCGATCTGGGATTTGGCATCTGGATCCGTGGCCGGGAGATTCTATTCCACCGTATCCAGGCGCCGGCCTCCTCGAGCAATGGCAAACAGGCCGCCAAGGAGGCCCGTGATTTCCTCCGTTCCTTGATCCTGGATCGGGAAGTGATGCTACGCACTGTCAAGGATCGGACCGGTAAGGACAAGCCGTTGCTGGCGGAGATGGTGGTAGTCACCGAAAGCGGCGAGACGATCAACGTCAATGAGGCGCTGGTAGCGGCGGGGCACGCAATACTGCTGGGCAGTTGAGCCCAACTGCGCATCAGCCGCTTCGTCGATAGCGGCCCATCAGCTCCCCCTGGCCCAGAACATGGCCGGCGGCGGCTTGCAGCACTTCCTGCTTGGTGGCCCCGGGCTCCAGCCCCAACTTGGTATCCAAAGCATATAGTTTGAAGTAGTAGCGGTGGGTCCCGGATGGTGGGCAGGGGCCGCCCCAGTCGTTGCGTCCCCAACTGTTGCGTCCCTGGACCGCACCCCAACTTTTCAGCTGCTCAAGCGGAATGCCGCTGGGAAACCCTTTTACGTCAGTGGGCAGGTTGTAGACTACCCAGTGAACCCAGGTGCCGCCGGGTGCATCGGGGTCGTCGACGATGAGCATTAGCGAACGGGCGCTGTCCGGCACACCGCTCCAGGCCAGGGGCGGCAAGAGGTCTTCACCGTCGCAAGTGTAACGGCTGGGGATCAACTCCCCAGGGTCGAAGGCTGTGGATGTGAGTTCCATGATACCCTCCTCGGTGACATTGGTGCTGTCGGTGGTCTGGCCGCCCAGCATCCCCAGTAGCAGGAGCGTCGGGATCAGCGGCGCTATCGCCACTACCGGCACAATCAGCCGGGTTGCTCAGATGTGCCCAAAATTCTCCACGGCGACGTAGATAAGCAGTGTGCTGAGAGTAACCACCGCCAGGCCGAGGATTACGAGATTCCACAGGCGCACCCGCAGCGAAATGATTATCGTCAGCAGGTCATCCATTCTTTTGGTAACGATGCGCAGCAGCGGCCATAGATTCAGCATCACCGCAAGCACTAGCCCGCCCAGGAGCAGTGCGGGATGGATCGGGAGCACCCGCATTCCGGGCAGCACATTCAGCTGGTACTTGAGTAGGTTGGCGATCACAAAGTAGAGAGCCGGCATGCTGAGCAATAGGCCCAGGGCAGCGAGCCACCCGTTCAGACCTGCGGTCAGCTTGAGTTTCATGTTGCCTCCTTAGGCGCTATGGACACGACTTTTCAGTTTGAGCTAGCCATCAGACCGGCCCATCACATAACCCATTGCACTACCGTAGGCCAGGTGGCCAAGTAGGCCGCCAACGCCCGCCATCATGGTGCCACCGAAGAGTCCCATACCCATCATGGGTGCCAGGGCGAGGCTCATCAGCAGCCAGGGCAGGATGCTATAAATAGCGCCTTGCTTCCAACCGTCGGAAGGTAGTTTGTCCATTAGAAAGGCAGCATAGATGAAGGTCAGGATAGTGCCGATGACGAAATGCATCATCCACCCCATCCAGTAAGGCATGGCCATCATCGGATTCTTGACCCCCAGCATCATGCCCATATCCATCTTGGGAATATTGACTATGGGTCCCAGCATCCTAAAGACCGTCATGGCTAACGTGCCAGCGACACCTGCGATCACTATTTTCCGGATATTCAGATTACTCACGATTCCCCCTTTGTTATGTTGATTCAACAATTTAAGCGGGAGGCACCTATTGATTCAATTCAATTTTTGAGTAACCAGCTCAAAAAGCCCAACCGACAAACTCCCCCGCCCTGGCCCTGGGTGGACCCACGGGGAGCCTCGGGCAGGCCGATGGCGGGGCAACGGCGATCGAGGCGGCAATTCACGCGGGAGTTCAAGAGCGAAGCTGTGGAGCTGCTGTTCAATGGCAGCGATACAGCCGTAAAGGTGGCCCGGAACCTGGGGATCCGGGTTGAACTGCTCTATCGTTGAAAGGACGAGTATCTGGGTAATCGGGAGCATGCTTTCCACGGCACGGGACATCTGGCAGATCCAGAAGATGATAAGACACGCAAACTAGAGCGTGAACTGGCTGGTGTTCGCGAGGAGCGCAATATCTTAAAAAAAGCGTTGGCCATTTTCTCAAGGACACCCAGA
>JACZSB010000239.1 GCA_022574435.1 Fidelibacterota bacterium | reverse complement strand
CTGGGCCAACTCCACCACATGCTGGCGGGCATCCACGGTGGCGGAGATATCCAGAAAGACCAGCTCGTCAGCTCCCAAGTCACTATAGCGCGCCGCCAGCTCCACCGGGTCGCCCTCCCGGACCAGGTTGACAAACTTGACCCCTTTCACCACCTGGCCCTCGTGCACGTCCAGGCAGGGGATGATCCGTTTGGTCAGCATGCGGCCAGTTCCTCCAGCGATATGCGGCCATCGTAAAACGCCTTGCCCACGATCACACCGGTTACCCCGGCGCTCTGCAAGGCCATCACGGCCTGGATGTCTGCCACGGAGCCGATGCCCCCCGCGGCGGTCACTGCCAGGTGGGTAGCCTGGGCCACAGCCCTGAGCTGCGGGATGCGGGGCCCTTGCAGGGTGCCGTCAGCCTGGATGTCGGTGTAGATCAGGCGGTCAAAACCTAGTTCTTCGAGGCGGACGATCAGCTCTTTAGCTGTGGTTGTGGTGGTGTCCTGCCACCCGTGAACAGCCACCCGGCCGTTCCGGGCATCTACGCCGGCCACTATTTGACGGGGGTAGGTGGACAGCCATTGAGGCAA
Organism: Fidelibacterota bacterium; assembly: GCA_022574435.1. Classification (GTDB taxonomy): domain Bacteria; phylum Fidelibacterota; class Marinisomatia; order SCGC-AAA003-L08; family TS1B11; genus JACZSB01. The sequence goes on along the minus strand of JACZSB010000239.1, from coordinate 4,195 downwards.
CCGTTCGGCCTGGCTTAGCAGGCTGGAGCCCAGGATGACCTGCTGCGCGCCACTGTCCAGCGCCTGCCGGATGTGGGCCGCGGTCCTTAAGCCGCCACCGAGCTCGATACCGATGCCCGTGGCCGCCAGTAGCGCCACCGTTTCCAGGTTCACCGGACGCCCTGCCCTGGCCCCGTCCAGATCCACCACGTGCAGCCAATCCAGGCCGGCTGCCAGGAATGCCTCGGCCAGGGCCGGCGGATCGTCGGTATAAGTGGTGCGCCGCTGATAATCCCCCTGGACCAGGCGCACGCAGCGCCCGTCCATCAGGTCCATGGCCGGTATCACCTTAAAACTTTCCACTAGCGAACCTCCGCAGGATATCCAGTCCGAACTTTTGGGATTTTTCCGGGTGGAACTGGATTCCCAGGACCGGGCCATGGCGGATGACAGCCGCCAGGGAGTTTCCATACCAGGTTTCGGCCACAACCACGGCGGGGTCATCTGGAACGCAGTGGTAGGAATGGACGAAGTAGCCGTATCCCGGCCGGGGCACCAGGGAATTTTCGTGGCGGGGCGTCACCATGTTCCAGCCCATATGCACCTCCCGGGGGGCGTCGGTAATTTTCACTACCTGGCCGGGGATCAGGCCCAGGCCGGTGTGGCGCCCACGCTCTTCGCTCTCGTTAAACAACAATTGCATCCCCAGGCAGATGCCCAGCAGTTGCTTGCCGGAAGCGACCCACACCTCGAGCAATGGTATCAGTCCCGATTGGTCCAGACGCTCCATGGCTGGGGCAAAGGCGCCCACGCCGGGAAGAATCAGTTGATCACAGAGGGCCAGCTCGCTTAGCTCGGCGGTGAGCACAAACGGCAACCCCAGGTGATCGAGCACGTTTCCCAGGCTGCCCACGTTGCCCACGCCATAGTTCACCATACCGATCATATGGAGCCTTTGGTTGAGGCCACCCCACCGGTGCGGGGAACCAGCGCCTGCCGCAGAGCCAGCCCGGTGGCCTTGAACAAGGCCTCGATGATGTGGTGGGCGACCTCCCCATACAGGCAGCGCAGGTGCAGATTGATGCGGGCCTCGGTGGCGAAGGAGCGGAAGAAATGGCCGGTCAAGGTAGTCTCAAAAGCACCCACCCGCTCCACGTTAAACGAGGCGTCGAAAACGCAATAGGGCCGGCCGCTCAGGTCCGCCACCACCTGGCAGAGGGCCTCGTCCAGCGGCGCCAGGGCCGAGCCGAAACGCTCAATCTCAGCCGTGCCTTCCCGGGCTTGAGCAAAGGCCTGCCCCAGCGACAGGGCCACATCCTCAACGGTGTGATGGGTATCTATATTCAGGTCGCCCTGGCAAGTCAGCTCAAGGTCCCAGCCGGCCCAAAAAGCCAAGGTTTTCAGCATGTGATCCAGAAACCCGATGCCGGTATCCACCTGGATTTTCCGCTCGCCGCTCAGAAGCAATTTCAGGTGAATGTTCGTCTCGTTGGTCCGGCGCTTGATCTCAATTGGTTGGCGATTCGTCATAGGTTACCTCAATCTGGTTCAGCATTATATCGACAGAGGGGAACATGGGGCCCTCCCACGACCAGGGGGCGGGCTGGTAACCGATGAAGGCAAAATCGACAGCAAGCCCCTTTTGGCGGGCATTTTTCACCAGTTCCAGGTCGTCCCGGCCATCGCCCGCCAGGATGGCCTTGCGGCTAGCAAGATGCAGCAGGATAGCCGCCAGCTTAGCAGGGTTGGGTTTATCCAAGGCCGGGTCATCCGAGACCGCCACCTGCTCATCCGGCAACTGCCACCCCAGCAACTCGAAGGCCAAAGCCATTTCTGCCGCACTGCGCCCGGTGACAATGCCCGCCCGGGAGGCGATGGGAGCGGCCCTTTCAGGAGACAGCAATGGCACTTCCTCCAACCACCGGCCCGGTTGGCGAATATTGACCGGCTCGAAGCCGTATAACCGCCGGCAGGCCGTGGCGCCGCCGTAAGCTTCCTGGGCCAGGCGAGTCAAGCGGGCCTCAAACTCGGCCGTGAGGTATTCCCCCACTAACGATTTGAGCCCTGGCAGGCCGCCGCCGTGCTGCTCTATGCCGCCTGCGAAATCGGCGAACGGCATTGGGCTCTGGTAACGCACCCAGGCTGCTCCGGCGATGGCCACGTGCCAGTCGTTATTGAAGCCCGGGATGGTCTTCAACTGTCCCGCTTCATTGGCTGTGAAGCTGTGGGAACCGGTGTCGGCGGCCACGGCGTCCACCACGGCGGCGGTGAACGAGCGGCTGGTATCCACCAGCACCCCGTCCACGTCGAATATGATGGCGTCGTACTTCAAAGGAGCTCCTTTATAGCCTGGATCAGGGCTCCGTTTTCATCCGGCGTGCCCACCGTGACCCGTACCACCTCGGCGCAGCCGGGATAGTCCGATACGTCCCGCACCAGGATTCCCAGTTCGGCCAGTTGAGCGAATGTTTCCCGGGGACCCAGGGGCGTGGCCAGCAGGAAAAAGTTAGCCCGGGACGGCCAGGCGGTGACTCCCGGCATTTTGTCCAAGCGGGCGATCAGCCGGTCCCGTTCCTGGATAATCATCCGGACCCGTTCGGCCACAATTTCGGGATGGTCCAGCAGCACCTCCGCCGCTATACTTGCAGGTGCGTCGATGTTGAACGGCAGCAACCCCTTGTGGACTTGGGCCGCCAGTTGGGGGTGCATGATGGCATACCCCAGGCGAAACCCCGCCAGGGCGAAGGCCTTTGAGAATGTCCGGGTGATGATCAGGTTGGGATAATGCTCCAGGAGAGGCAGAGCGCTCACCCCGGAGAAATCCACGTAGGCCTCGTCCACAAGCACCAGTCCGGTAGTTTGCCGGGCCACCAGTTCGATGAGCTCGAGGGGCAGCAGGCCACCGGTGGGCGAATTGGGATTGCACAGAATGGTGATGCGGGCCGCTTTACCGGCAGCCAGCAAGCCTTGGCCATCGACCTGGAAATCAGCGGTCAATGGGACCTCCACCAGCCGGGCCCGCTGTTGCTCACCAAGTAGCCGGTAGATGGCAAAGGTCGGTGAAAGGGTGCATAGGATCTCGCCGGGCGGCAGCGCCACACGCAGTATGGCCTGGAGCACCTCGTTGGACCCTTTGCCCAGCACCAACTGCTCCGGCGACAGCGACAAACCGGCGGCTAGTTTTTCCTTTAGCCCTTGGGGGCGGAGTTCCGGGTAGCGGTTCCAGGCCGCCGCTCCCAGCCGCCGGAGCACCTCTTCCTTCAGCGGCTGCGGCCAATCCCAGGGGCTCTCGTTCTGGTTGAGCTTGATCCGGTGCGAACTGATTTTCACCTGGTAGGCCGGTTGGGCCAGTATTTCGGGATTGATCCACCTTTCCAGCGGTAATTCAGGCATGGCTTTCCTCCCTCAAGGCGATGGACAAGGCGTGCCCCACCAGTCCTTCCGCCTTAGCCAGGGCCTGCACCTGATCACTGCCGGCTCGGGTGACATCCGCACCGGCCTTGATCACCGAATAGGGCACTATGAAATCGGCCACCGACAGCGGTCCCCTGAAGCGGGCCTGTCCGGCAGTGGGAAGGATGTGGTTGGGACCGGCTAAATAATCGCCCCAGGCCACCGGGGTTTGCCCGCCTAGAAAAATCGCTCCCGCCCGCACCCGGTCTACCAGCGATTCCGGTTCAGTCACGTGCAGGCACAGGTGCTCAGGCGCAATACGGTTGGCCGCCGCCACGCAGGCCGCCAGATCATCATCCAGGTAGATGAACCCCTGTTCCCCCAGCGCTTGCCGCGCCGTTTCCCTGGTATCGAGCCCGGCCAGCAGCCGGGGCAGTTGGCGGTTCACCTCCTTTGCCAGACCGGGGCTGGTGGTGATCAAAACCGGCCAGGCCAACGGATCGTGCTCGGCCTGGGAAATAAGGTCAGCGGCCACCCACTTGGCGTTGGAATTTTCGTCGGCCAGCACCAACAGTTCGGTGGGTCCGGCCACCATGTCGACGCCCACTAGGCCAGCAACTGACTGTTTGGCCCCGGCCACGTAGGCGTTGCCCGGACCGGTGATCTTATCCACGGCCCGGATCGATTCGGTCCCGTAGGCCAGGGCAGCGATGGCCTGGGCGCCGCCCACCCGGTAGACTTCCCGAACCCCTAACAGGACACACACACCCAGGATCGCCTCGGCCGGGTAGCCGGAGGGCCCGGGCGGCGTGCAGAGGGCAAT
>JACZSB010000238.1 GCA_022574435.1 Fidelibacterota bacterium | reverse complement strand
GCTCTACAGCCCCTTCGATCTCCTCGTCAAAGCTGGGCCAACCGCATCTGGCATCGAACTTGCCTTCGGAGCGGTACAGCGGAGCATTGCATCGTTTACAGGTGTAAATGCCGGCTTCCTGGTGGTCGTCATACTCACCGGAGAATGGCCGCTCCGTCCCCTTATGCACAATTACGTACTCTTCTTCAGGCGTCAAGGTATTATAGTCCTTTATATCCTGCCCATATATGGCGGCCGTGGAGCAAAAAACGAGTAACGGCAGAACCCCCATGTAGGCGGCATACAATTTACCACGCCGAACGTGCCTCGTCCCACAGTCCGAATATTTTAGTCCGTTCAGATGCAAATGCGTACTTCCATCAAGCCCATACTCACCTAAGTATCTAGCCCCAAAATGTTCCCCATACAATTTAGCCACAGACCCAAACCGCAGCAAACAGGGTCAGATTGTGCGCATTGTCAATTGTCCGCGCCGGGGAGCGCCGCTTGTCAAGCCGTAGGGCCCGCGCTCTCAGGCCGCAGCCTTGGCACACGGTCAGGGCCGGGTACGATTAATAGCAAGGACTACTGAGTCCTTGGAAAACCTGGAGCCGGTAGAAATCAATTAAGGATGAGGGAGGCACGTCAAAACTGCGACATCATATGCCACAGCGGACCTATCTATGATAAACCGCTATTTAAGAAGAATCATCTTCCTGGTCTGTACAAAATCACCCACCTGAATCCTGTAGAAATAAATTCCTGATGCAACGTTAGTGGCGTTCCATCTGATTTGATGATATCCAGCCGACTGTTCCCTTTCAACCAATCGTAAAACTTCATATCCCCGTAGATTGTATATCGTTAAGAGTACTGCACTAGACGCTGGAAGCTGGTATGGTATGTTAGTTATCGCATTAAAAGGATTGGGAAAGTTTTGAGATAACAAGAATATTTTTGGTGCATAAACCACCTCTTCCCCACCTACGGAAGTCAATTCATCAAAGGCAAACTGGTTCGAGCTGTTGCTTTCGCTCAACACAAATGGTTCATCTAATGTCAGGGTGGACACCAACAGCGCAAAGTCGTCATCCAACAAAAAAACTTTAGATAGTTCCTCAAAGGTGATGGAAAAGGAACCGGAAGCGGAGCCCATTATTTTTAATGAGTCAAGATCCGCAAGGGTAGTTTCTGGCCAAAGCTCTATGGTAGACCGACGCCATCCCTCTCTATTTACGGCCTGAACGCTAATATCATTGTGGTCAGAGAAATACCAATTTTCGTCATTACTAAGTTTTACTCCAAATGTTATTCTTGAAGCATTGAATTCGGATGTGTTAAACTCAAGATACAGATAGTTCCGTGCATCACTTACAGCTGGACTAAAAGGGTTAGCCGGACTTTCATATTTACCCTCAACGATCATTTCCAAAGCCATGATTTCATAAGTCCACGGATCCTCATCCATAAGGATTTCCCGTGAGTGCCTTTCATGTTTGCTCCTTTCGGGAGAAAGAAAAAATTTATAATTGGATACCTCATTATGGCTCACCATATTATTTACGGTAACCGTTTTCAAAACCGGGTGATCATCAATCCTAATACCTTGAAAAAACGTAGTGTAATGCCCTGGACCCTGAAAATATTCCTCAAGAACGTATCCTCCGGGATCGACTTTCACTTTATAAAACCATTCAATATCTGTTGTGCGACCCCAGCGGGACATTAAACTAGTGCTATTAGTTCCCCCATCTTCGTTGCTCCAAATCATGCTGTATTCGATCCACTTGTCTGATCCCACAGTGTCGACTTCATGCCACATCAATAAAGGTACATCGGTGCGTACACTCTCATCATCACTAAAAAGATCTCTACCGTATAACACAGGAGAGAATCGATAGACATCATAGTCCGGGCTATTGAGAGCTATAGGAATAAGAGAGAACTCATCCAGGTAAACAAGTTGAGCGCCAGGGGATGATTTATCTCCATTGAAATAAATCTCTATATAGTGGCTTCCACTGTCCATTCTCCCTAATGATAACTTATACACGAAAAGCTGATCACCTTTAAATAGAACGATGTCCTGATTTTGAAGGCTACCAGTACTATCGATATAGATCGTCAGTGTGGCACTTTCTGAGCCGGGAATCGACCAGTTGGTTTCTGATGACACTCGCAGATGCAGAAGTAATTCTCTGGACTGCTGCAAGTTAAAGGATATGGGCATTAAATATTCATTTCTGACCAATGCGACGTTTAAGTCAATTGGAGTCCAGCCGGTCAATTCCACCTCCAAAGTTGTATCAGATGGAGCAGCTACCAAAATACTCATAGTCCCGTCAGCTATGCCCTGGTCTTGGGGAGAAAAAGTAACAATTACAATTTTACTATCGAGTGAATCTATGAAAAACGAGGTATCTGAAACATTGAAATAAGTGTGGGAAAAATTGATATCATTTACAGCAATAGTGGTATCTCCCTGGTTTTTTATGACCAGGGGTCGTGATACGGTTTGCCCAACGGTTACATCATCGAAATTCAAAAAATCGGGATATACAGCAACCTGGGCGAAGACAGTGTGGTTCGCTGCCAGCAGCACCGTTAAACATAGCAGCAGGGTTTTGGATCTTATTATGCTTTTCATTATCAATATTGACCGGCCCCTAATGCTCCGGACTAATTGTTAAGTTAGGGCCTTGGTTGTGGCCCGCCCACCATTTCGGTGCCGGATCTTAGGTTACGATTTATGACTAAAATAATGGAGGCAAGATTATGCCGCATGAACCGATCGGTCACCACTGCTGATCATTAGTCAAATTGTACACCGCCAGAGGCGGTGGCCGGCTCCACTTTCATGCCCAAATTTTTATTTACCGATGGGAGAACAATAAACAACGCACAATTTCCGCACACTTATCAAAATCCTAATCGCTAGCCATCAAATTTCACCCCGCCCTGGCCGGGCAGTCCGGTAGTGGGGGATAATCCAGTATCCATCAGGGGTGCGGTTTGCCCCGCTCTCATCTGGCTTTGGCCCGCCAACCCGCATTAGGCATAGCCCCTCAGCAGAGTATCTTGCACACCGCCGCTGGAATGGCTGGGCAATCCCAGGTTACTGTCGAGCGGTTCGCTCAATCCCACCAAGTCACGTTCCGCACACGAGCCCAAATTATCGACCAGCAACAGCTTCTACGGGGGCAATAAAACTTATCAACGGTCCCAATTTTGCTTTTGCGGCCCGGTGAAGTACCTGATTCCATTCGACCGGCTAGAGACTTAATTTCACCATGAAATTCAGTATCGACTATTCGCGCAAAACAATAAAAAGGAAGGCTCATGGTAATAACAAAGCGATCATTACTGATTCTTGGTTTCTTTTCAATAGCAACCGGGCTGCTGGCCGAGGGCGGTACAATCAAAGGAACCATTCACTTCGAAGGCGCCGGCCCTAAACTGAGAACTGTCAAGATGGATGCCGATCCGGTCTGCAAGGCCAGCCACGACGGACCGGTCTATTCCGAAACGGTGGTGATCAACGACAATTCCACCCTGAAGAATGTCCTGGTGAGCATTGAAGCAGGCCTGGAAGGCCAGACCTTCCCGGTACCGGAAGAACCGGTGGTTCTGGACCAGACCGGGTGCCGCTATGAGCCGCATGTGTGGGGCGCCATGGCGGGACAGCCGGTGGAGATTCGCAACAGCGACCGCACCCTGCACAATGTGCACGCCCTTTCGGTGGTGAATCCGCAGTTCAATATGGCCATGCCTAAGATCGTTCGTAAGAAGACCCGTATTTTTAAAAAACCTGAGGACGTCTTCGCCATCAAGTGCGATGTTCATCCCTGGATGAAGACCTGGGTTGGCATTTTTGACCACCCGTTCTTCGCCACCAGCGACACCGGCGGCAGTTATACCCTCGCCGATTTGCCGGACGGCACCTATACCATTAGGGCCTGGCATGAACGCCTGCCTGCTATGACCAAGGAGATCACGATCAAGGAAGGTGAGACCATCACCCTGGACTTCACCTTTGAACCGCCCAAGAAGAAGAAGAAGTAAATCAACCGGGATCACTGATGGTGGCCGCTGAGCACAACCGCCCCCTGCACCTGTTTGCCACCTTCACCGCTGCTGCGGCCCTGGGACTGATCTTCGTCGGCGGCCTGGTTACCAGCACCGGCTCAGGTCTGTCCGTGCCCGACTGGCCCAACACCTACGGCCGGTTCATGTTCACCTTTCCGCTGTCCGACATGGTGGGCGGGATCCGGTACGAGCATAGCCATCGCTTGTTTGCCAGCGCCGTGGGGCTGTTGACCTTGATTCTGGCCTATTGGACCTGGCGCTCCGATCGCCGGACATGGGTGCGGCGCCTGGGCCTGGTGGCGGTGGGGGCGGTGGTGGTTCAGGGGCTGCTAGGGGGCCTGACCGTAATTTACCTGCTGCCAACGCCGGTGTCGGTAGCCCATGCCACTTTAGCCCAAACGTTTCTGCTACTGGTCATTGCGTTGGCTTACGCCACCTCACGGGAATTTCGCGAGCACTCCTCCCCCGGTCCGGTTTCGGCTGAGATCGCCCGGGTGCGCCTGTGGGCCTTGGGCACATTATTACTGATCTATCTCCAACTGATCCTGGGGGCCATAATGCGCCATACAGGTTCCGGCCTGGCTTTCCTGGACTTTCCCCTGGCGGGTGGCGAGCTCTGGCCAAGTCTCAACGCCCAGTTGCTGGACCGGATCAATTGGGCTCGCTGGCAGCTGGAGCTGCCTGAGATCACCCGGAATCAAATGCTCATTC
>JACZSB010000237.1 GCA_022574435.1 Fidelibacterota bacterium | reverse complement strand
TTGCTCCGCCATGACCCGGATAACCTGCTCAGGGGCCGATGGCAGGCCGGCCTCCTGGGGCAAACCGCGAAACTCGGCCAGCACCCGGGTTACTTCCGCCACCGAAGTCTGTTCGCCCAGGGCCACGCTCACCGCCTCCAGGTGCCCGTCCAGCACATCCACCCGGTTGCACTGTGCGGAGACCACCAGCTCGGCCGGCCGCACAGCACCGCCCTCCAGGGTCCCCAGCAGCTTGGCCGGTTCACTTTCCAGTTTATCTTCTTCTCCACCGATATAGGGCAGCACATTATCGCCGATCACCTCCGGCGGCGGTCCCGGATAGCCGGCCCCCGATTTGGCCTGCATGGTGGTCACCTGCACCTGCCGCAGCCCAAAGGCCGCTTCCAACGGTTTCAGGGCCAGCACCAGCCCGATTACCGAGCAGTTGGGATTAGTCACCAGGCTGCCGCTCCAACCCCGCGCCTTACGCTGGTGATCGATCAGGGCCGTATGCTCGGGGTTCACCTCCGGGATCAGCAACGGCACATCCGCAGCCATCCGGTAAGCACTGGCATTGGATACCACGGCGGCCCCGGCGGCGGCGAAACGCGGCTCCATTTCCAGGGCAGGCGCTTTGGGCAGGGCCGAGAACACCAGCTCCACGCCCCCGTCAGGCTCCAGCCGGCGCACCACCAGGTCGTCTAAATAGGTAGGCTGCGGCACAGGTAGCCGCCAATCGACCGCCTCACCATAAGCTTTGCCCGCCGACCGCTCGGAGGCATACAGCGCCACCACCTCGAACCAAGGATGCCGCTCCAAAAGTTGCACGAACCGTTGGCCCACTGCGCCGGTGGCGCCCAAAATGCCCACTTTAAGTTTAGCTGCCATTGTTCACATCCAGTTCGCTGTGCACCGCCCGAATAGCCCGGCGGCTGTCGTCCGACTTGACCACCATCGAGATAGAGTATTCCGAGGACCCCTGGGCGATGGCGATAACGGAGATCCGCTCATGCCCCAGGGCGGAGAATATCTTGCCGGCGATCCCCAGTCGCCCCTTCATATTCTCACCCACCACGGTGATGATCGATACCTGCGACATCACCCGGATGCGGTCGATGCGGTGATCCAGTCTAATCCAGTCCGCCAGCACCCGATCCAACGCCTCCACGGTCCGCTCCACTTCATCATCCTTAATGGCGAAACTGATATTGTGTTCCGAGGAACTCTGGCTGATCATCAATACCGAGGTCCCCGCCGCCTGAACGGCGCTAAAGATGGTGGCCGCGATACCGGGTACCCCCACCATTCCGTAGCCGCCCACGGTTACCAACGCAATCCCATCCACGGAGGTGGTCAGCAAGGTGCTCCCCCGCCGCCGGGGGTGCCGGCAGATCAGGGTGCCTTCCAATAAGGGATCAAATGTATTCTTGATCCGTACCGCAGTGTCGGTCTCCAGCAGGGGCCAGAGGGTATGGGGATGGATCACGGCCGCCCCGAAATAGGCCGCCTCAGCCGCTTCCCGGTAGGAGATTTCCGGCAGCAGCCGGGCATCTTCATAATGCCGGGGATCGGCTGTGAAAATACCGTCCACATCGGTCCAGATCCAAACTTCATCCGATTGCAGACAGGCCCCCAGTATCGTGGCGGTCATATCGGAGCCGTTACGGCCGATGGTGGTGGTTTCCCCGTTCTCAGTGCTCCCCAGAAAGCCGGTGACCATGGGGATGGTTCCTCCCTTCAGCAGCGGTTCGAGCTGCTCGCTCACCAAGGTCTTAGTTCTGTCTAAATCGACCCGCGCCGATCCCCAATGGCTGTCTGTCCGCAGCAGTTGCCGGCTGTCGATGTAGGCGGCCTGGGTGGCCCGCTCCGACAGGACCGCAGCTACTAAGTAGGTAGACAGCCGCTCACCGACCGATAGCGCTAAATCGCGGTCCTGGCCGGTAGGATCGATGGGCAGCGATTTCAGGTCACTCAGAGTAGCTTCCAGGTGCTTGCGGAAGTCGTCGTGGGCTGCGGCCGCCAGCCCCAACCCTCCGGCCACCTCCAGATGACGCCGGCGCAGGCTGTCGATTATCCCCAGCCAGCCCAAATCATCTTGCGGGCCGGATACCAGCAGGTTGGTCACGCCCCCCAACGCGGAAGTTACTACCACCAGCGGTCCCTCAGACCCGGCGATGATATCCACTACCCGGCTGATGTTGTCTGCCGTGGCCAGGGAGGTGCCGCCGAATTTGTATATGCAGGGCTTGATCAATTCCAATATTGCCCCCGAACCCCAACCCAATCCGGTCGTATCAAGCGGACCGCAGCGGCTATGCTCTGGTCCGCCAGGGCCCGTTTCACCGCCTGGCCGGGATCGCTGCCATCGACTACCCAGCCCGCCACCGTAGTACCCGCTCCACTCAGGTAGACCCCGGCGATATGGTCCTGCTGCTGCAACAGGTGAAAGATGCGGGCCGACTCGGGCAGGGCCTTCAGGCGGTACGGTTGATGGCGCCGGTCATCTGCTGAGTGGGCCAGCTTTACCGGATCGCCACTGCCCAATCCGGATAGTACCGCCCTGTAAGCCGTTGCGGTTACCTCTTCATCCTCAGGCGAAATTTCTGGCGGCACAACCGCTCGCAGCTCATCGGTAGACTTCATCTTCTCCGGTATCACCAGCAGCAGATTGATATTGTGTGCCAGGGGCCGCCGCCGGGCTCGCAATGGGGTACCTTGATCGACCACCTGCAGGCCGCCATATACCGCCGGGGCGATATTATCCGGGTGCCCCTCCATGGCCGCCGCACTATGGAATAAAGTATCGTAATCAATCATGCCGGTGGCCAACTGGGCCAGGGCCATTCCGGCAACGATGGCCGCAGCGCTGCTACCCAGCCCCCGGCCCAACGGTATGGGATTGACGACCCGCACAGCCAACGGCCGGGAAGGTTTATCCTGCAGCTCCCAATATCGCTCACTGGCCATAGCGATCAAGTTCCCATCGTCCCGCTTCAGGTAATCAGCCCCTTCCCCTTCGGTGAGCACCGACCAGGTACTGGCCGGTAGAGCCTCGGCCCGCAGCCGCAACTGCAGGGCTAGTCCCAGCCGATCGTAGCCCGGTCCCAGGTTGGCCGTAGTGGCCGGTACGGAAACTGTTAATCTCATGCCATCACCCGGCCGGCGGGAAGCTTCATCCCTTCAGCCCAAAATGGGTGGCCACCTGGGCACTGTCGGCTGGGAGGGCCGGAGGCTCCGGCGAAACAGAAAGGGCCGTTTCGGGATCCTTGAGCCCGTGGCCGGTGAGGATGCAAACTATGGTGTCGCCCGCTTTGAAGAAGCCTTGGCGCCCCAATCGCAGCATCCCGGCCACCCCAGCGGCGGAGGCCGGTTCGCAGAACACCCCTTCCTGACGGCCCAGGTCCCGGTATGCAGCCACAATCTCTTCGTCGGTGACCATCTCGATCAAACCACCCGATTGGTCCCGGGCCTCAATGGCGGTGCGCCAACCGGCGGGGTTCCCGATACGGATGGCACTGGCAATGGTTTCAGGGTCGGACACCGGTTCGCCCAGCACCAGCGGCGCCGCTCCGGCCGCCTGAAAACCGAGCATTTTAGGCATCCGTTTCATCCGGCCGGCATCGTGGTAGCGTTGGTAGCCGGCCCAATAGGCGCTGATATTACCGGCGTTACCCACCGGCATGGCCTGGTAGGTGGGACTGGCGCCCAGCTGATCCACTATTTCGAAGGCGCCGGTGGACTGGCCCTCGATACGATAGGGATTGATGGAATTGACCATCGCCACCGGATACTGTTTGCTCAGCAGGCGGACTATCTCCAGCGCCTGGTCAAAATTCCCTTTGATCGCCACTACCTTCGCTCCGCACAGTACGGCTTGGGCCAGTTTGCCCATGGCAACTTTACCTGCTGGGAGTAGAACCAGGCATTCCTGCCCGGCCCGGGCGGCATAGGCGGCGGCCGAAGCGGCGGTGTTGCCGGTGGAGGCACAGATCACTGCCCCGCCGCCGGACTCCAGCGCCTTGCTCACAGCCATGGTCATGCCCCGGTCCTTGAACGAGCCGGTGGGATTGCAGCCCTCAACTTTCAGGTACACCTCGGCCCCCACCTGCCGGCTCAACGCCGGGGCCGGCAGCAACGGTGTGTCCCCTTCGCCCAACGTCACCACCGGGGTGGCATCGGTGACCGATAGATATTCACTATATTTTCTGATTAACGCTGGCATTATCCCACTGGCTATCTTTTATATAAGGGTGATCGACCGGTTTGGCGCTTGATTTTAATCGGCAATGGAATCAAGAGCCATCTTGATAAAGAGCGATAGGATCATAATCAGCTCCGTCCCAATAGCGGTAAATGAAGAAGTACATCCCCCGGCGCAAGTGGATGTTCTTGTTCCAGTTGATGATTGCCAGGGTGTGGATCTGCCGGCTGATTAGCCGGGCGGTCCGCTCTTCATCGGCTCCGATTGACTCCATATAGGTGTGGTAATCGGCGCTGGTGGGAAACTTCCGAATGCCGCCGAAAAAGGTGGGGTCCCTGGCATGGTCCTCATCATCATCCGGGTCTTCCTTTCGGCTGAATCGCGGCATGATGGTGCGAAACAGGTTAAATATGGTTAGAAAGGCAGCCAGAAAGTAGATCGGGATCAGGACCACGATGAAGTAGCTGAACGCCAGGAACCGGTAATATACAATGAAAAACGCCATGAAGACCCCTAAAATCGACAGCAGAGTGAAGGCTTTCTGGTCGGTGCGGGACAGAATGGACCGCTCACTCTCTAAAATATGGAACAGCAGTCGATAGT
>JACZSB010000236.1 GCA_022574435.1 Fidelibacterota bacterium | reverse complement strand
CAATTCTAAATTCGTGGTGCTGCATACCCCGGTCACTTCCGCCCCAAAGTACTTGGCAACCTGTATCGAAGCAGTACCTACCGATCCTGAAGCGCCATTGATAAGTACTTTATATCCACTCTGAATATTTCCCTTATCCCTAAAAAAATGCAATGCTGTTAATGCCCCTTCAACAACAGCGACAGATTCCTCATAAGTCATATTGGTAGGTTTTATGACCAGTGCCGCGTCTTCAGGCAGACATATGAACTCAGCATAAGCTCCGAAGCCCAACCCGGCGTGTCCAAAAATTTGGTCACCGATTTTAAATAATTTTACGTCTTTTCCAACGACTTCAATTTCCCCGGCGAGTTCAATCCCTAATATGTTTTTTTTGGGTTTTGTGAGACCAGTGAAAAGTCTGGCAAAAAATGGTTCACCTTTACGCCCGAGAAGGCCCGCTGTTGTTGCTGTTGCTGCGTGAACCTTTATGAGTACTTCATTATCTTTAGGAACAGGTTTTTCTACCTCTTGAAGTTGAAGAACTTCCGGTGGTCCGTATTTTGTGCATACGATTGCTTTCATGAGTTTCCTCCAAGATTGCCCTAGCGCCATTTCCTGTAGATCGAGCGGCAGAAATATTGACCTATAGCTGATATATCAATAGCCACCCTTTATGAGACTACCTTAGCGCCGTCTCAAAAATCGCTTAAAGCCAGATGTTCCAAAACCGGTGGCCAAATCTAACTCTCAAAACGGACACTCACAAACCATATTTGACACCCAATTAAGGCTTCTTATGCTATTAGAATGATATAACCCACACCATTCTTCCAGCTATTTCAGCAGTGAGGCACACTCAGGGCGCAGTGGCATCATGGGCCACTATTATTAACCAACCGTAGGGCTCATGGCCCGACGTCCTGAGGTATGATAATCGAGTTCCCCGCTGAGATTTAAAGGGCTATAGCGGCCATTAAAGTCATTGCCTCGGATTTGATAGGGGCTGCCAGGGGGACTCCTTCTGCGTTCAAGTTTGGGCAGGAAATGGGGCAGGCCTCCGCCTGGCTCGCATTAGGCTACGCCGAAGCTTGGTGGGGGCTTCGAGATAAACCTTGGCCACGCAGGATGTATAGTTTATAATCCTGAATGTCCCAAAGGCTTTGAACTGGTTCACCTTTTCACGTCGATTCCAGACCGGAGAGGTTAAATTGGATCAGCACAGCGCATTTTAGCCGGCGACATAACGGAGGGCAGCATGGCGATAACTTGGGATAATATTCGCAGGCACTTTGCAGGGCCTATATTCTACTTCTTCATTTCCACCATTGCTGTCGCACAGGATTATGTGTATACTGAATATGCAGTGCCGGCCGGTACTCATCCTCATGACGTTGCGCCTGCCGCAGATGGTGGCGTGTGGTATACTGCTCAAGGTCTGGGCGCACTGGGCCACCTTGATCCTGCTACAGGCGAGACCGTTCACATACCGTTGGGGGAAGGGTCCGCCCCCCACGGCGTTATAGTAGGTCCCGATGGAGCACCTTGGATCACCGACGGTGGATTAAACGCCATTGTGCGCGTCGACCCGGCTACTTTTGCCGTAAAGAAGTATCCGCTTCCAGCCACGACCGGCTATGCCAACCTGAATACGGCTGTGTTTGGCGGGGATGGCCGGCTATGGTTCACCGGGCAGTCAGGGATTTATGGCCGGCTGGATCTGTCCAGTGGAAATATTCTGGTATACCAGGCGCCAAGCGGCAGGGGGCCTTACGGTATCGCGGCTACGCCTGATGGCAGCGTCTATTATGTTTCCTTGGCGGGCAGTTATCTCGGGCGGATAAACCTTTCATCCGGGTCGGTGGAGGTGCTGGAACCGCCCACCGCAAAACAGGGGGCCAGAAGGGTATGGTCCGACTCCCAGGGAACTCTGTGGATCAGTGAGTGGCGTGGCCGAAAGCTGGCGAAATACACCCCTGCGAGCGGTTCGTGGAAGGAATATATTCTGCCGGGGGATAGGCCCAAACCATATTCCGTTTATGTTGACGAAAATGACATCGTATGGTTGAGCGATTTCGCCGCCAACTCGCTATTAAGGTTTGACCCTGCGACTGAACGATTTACTTCCTACCCACTCCCAAGTAAGCGCGGGGCTGTACGGCAGCTGCTGGGGCGGCCCGGTGAAATCTGGGGTGCGGAATCGGGCCGTGATAAGCTGGTGGTGCTCAGATATACGGCCAATTAAACGGTCGGCCCAGCGATAGTGCGCTTACGCCTGCTGCCTGGCGTCTGCCAGTTCCACCACCCCGGCATTGGCGGCCTGTGCCGGCCTGTGAGGCGACGACCGGATTCGAACCGGTGAATAACGGTTTTGCAGACCGCTCCCTTGGACCGCTTGGGTACGTCGCCCGGCGCTTGAATGTAACACCATAGCCATGAAAAAACCTCCAAAAAGGAGGCTTTGAGCGAGAGACGGGATTCGAACCCGCGACATCCACGTTGGCAACGTGGTGCTCTACCAACTGAGCTACTCTCGCAAGCAGCATGCTCCGAAAGGGGAGCTAGCTGGCCCATTCGGTGATCGGAATCTACATCGGACGACAAATAACGGGCAAGGGCCAAAACCGCTGCCGGCCCTTGGTAACAGGTTACTTAGCCGGGTCGATAGGGGGCGGCTAGTGGAAGGCCGGGATCGCCGAGATGAGCAGCTCCGCCCTATCGATGGCCCGCAGGGTCTCTTCGACCAGCTCCAGCATGCCCCGATCATCGGCGTAGGTTTTGCCCAGGATGAGGCGCTCGTAGTCCACGGTATTGCGGGCGTTATCGATGGTCGCCTGAGCCGCCGCCTGCCGTTCCCTGATAGTGGCGATAGTCTTGAGAACATTAGGCTTAGCGGCATAGATCTCTTCCAGAGTCTGGGATTCCGGCTGATTGCGCCGCAAGCGCTTGATGGTCCGCTCGACGAATTTCAACTGCTTGCGGGCTACTGAGAGGTCCACCAACGGCTCACCGGGCGATTGGATCCGCAGGTCGACGATATTTAGGTCGCGCCCCTCTTTACCCAGATTTACGACCGCCGTCCGCCCCTTGCTGTAGATAGAACCGGGCCGCTGTACGTGGCTGTGGAATAGAATATCTATGGGCAGCCCGGCGGTGATCAACGCCTCACGGTCGGCGTCATTGCCGTGAAACAAGAGCGCTATGACGTCCACCTCCGCTGCCAGACGTTCCACTTCCCTTTTAACGGCGGGCAGGGGCGGCTGAAAATAGTAATCTTCTCCGCTTGCCAGGGCCGAAGAAGCCCCCACCAGGGCGACCCGTAGTCCATTTTTTTCCACCACGATTGATGGTTTGAAAATCAGTTGGCCGGCCGGGTCTACCAGGTTAGCCGAGAGGAAGGGAAAGCGGGCCGAGTCCGCCAAGGCCTGCAGGAAGGGTAGTCCGGCCGCCAGATCCCGGTCGCCGATATTTACGGCAGCGGTTTCCAGGCGGTTGGCAGCCTCCAGTAGTGCCCAGGCCTTTAGTTTCCCGATCTGCAATTCCGGGGATGGCAAGGAAGGGGCGGAAAAGAACTGGTCCCCGGCGTCCACCACGATCAAGAACCCTTTTGAGGTATTAAGTTTCTGGAGTGCAGTTGCTTTCCGGGCCAGACCGCCCAGCGGCGCTTTCTTTCACCCGCAGGGCTCGATCTCGCCGCCCACGTTGCCGCTGGCTACGAATGTCACCGCCAAGGCATCCGTAGTGGCTGTCTGTTGGCAACCGCTGGTGGAGAACCAGTACAGCAGCGAAAGGACAACGATTCCGGGGAAGATGCGTCGCATGATGGAGAAACTTAGGCGGACGCCGGAGAGAAAGTCAAGCTGCTACCTGGTCATTGAACATGGTTCCCGACGGTACGATCGCTATAAAGTGTTGCTTGCAATCTCCGAAATAGTAATTGTAATATCGCGCGACCTGATGGCGGGACCCTATTTCAGGTTCCCCGGCAGGCTCGATTTTTGACGGGGATATAGCTCAGTTGGGAGAGCGCCTGAATGGCATTCAGGAGGTCGTCGGTTCGATCCCGTCTATCTCCACTCACAAGGGGAGCCTTAACAGACTCCCTTTTTTCTTTGTACGTCAGTAAGTCGGTCAAAGGATACTAGCGGTCCTTTGCCCGGCCTACATTATACATGGCGCCGATCCTGATGGCCGCCTGAGCGATGGTCTATAATTGGCAATCGAGCGGTACGTCCCTAAATTTCGGCTTACTCTTATAGCATTAAATATTGGAGAATAGCTAGTGGCAACCATGAGTTCCATCCGCGAACGACAGAAGGTCGTACTCTGGACATTGCTGGTCCTGTTCATTGTGAGTCTATCCATCGGTGGTCTGGTGGGCGGCGCGAACATCATCGATGAGATTTTTGGTTTTAACTTAGCCGGTAATGCCGCCGGGATGGTCAACCGAGACCGGATCACTGCCGAGGAGCTGCGCCAGGCCATCTCGGCCCAAACCCAGCAGGCCCGGAACCAGTTTGGCGAGCTCACCGACCGGCTCCTAGATCAGGCGGAAAACCAAGCCTGGGATAACCTGGTTGCCAATCGGCTGCTGATCGCCCAGTTCAAGGAGCGGGAGCTGGACATAACCGGGGACGAGATTTTTTACGTCCTGCAGCACTACCCGCCGATTTTCCTGCAGCAAAACGAAGCATTCCAGACTGACGGCATTTTCGACCTTAACCTGTATTACCAGGCACTGAATAATCCCTCGGGTAACGAATGGGCGCCCGTGGAGGCCTTCCTGGCTAACCTGCTGCCGGGTGAAAAGTTG
>JACZSB010000235.1 GCA_022574435.1 Fidelibacterota bacterium | reverse complement strand
GTGTGCTCTTCCGATCTCCAGACCCAGGCAGGCCAGTAACAGAATGATATTCAGAAAATGCCTGCCAGGCAGCAGTACCGGCTTTTCGGAGATGAGTCCCCGGAGTTTGGCAAAGGCGATCATGCTGCCGGTGAAGGCCACACCCCCGATTAACGCCGATACCCCGGCGGCTACCGTTGTTTGGGTCGCTAGGGCCTCCAAAAAGTCGCCTCTGAGGGACTCTTCCAGGGCCGCCCCGGCCGCCAAGGCCGATGCACCGCCTCCCAAACCGTTGAAAACCGCCACGACTTGGGGTATGGCCGTCATGGGGCTGCGATAGGCCATCAGGGCGCCGATGATGGCACCCACTACCAGTCCCGCCAATATAATCTCAAAGCTCACGATACGTTTGTCCAGCAGAGTCACCACAATCGCCAGCAGCATACCGAAGGCTCCCAGCAGATTGCCTCGCACTGCTGTTCGCGGGTGCGACAGCCCTGTGAGGGCGAAGATGAACAGGACAGCGGCGATCAGGTAAACTAGATTGACAAGCGCTTGAGACATATTATTTCTCTGGGCGGAACATTTCAAGCATGCGATGGGTGACGAGGAATCCGCCCACGACGTTCACCGTTGCCATGGCCACTGCAATAAATCCCAGGACCGTGGTAAACGTGCTGAGTTGGGAGCCGGAGGTTACCAGGGTTCCCACCAGGGTGATACCCGAAATGGCGTTGGCCCCCGACATGAGGGGCGTGTGCAACAGGGGCGGCACTTTAGTGATGACTGCATAACCGACAAACAGGGCCAGAACAAAGATGGTCAGAGATGTTACAAAAACCTCCATCAGATTAGCATCCTTTCATTGATTAACCACCGGGGAGGGCGCTAAACCCAGCAGCTCCCGCACCTGGTTGTTGTATACCTCGCCATTGTAGGTTAACAGGCTGCCCCGAATGATCTCATCTTCCAGATTCAAGTGCAGTTGGCCGTCATCCACCATGTTGTTTAGAAAAGTGGTGATGTTTTTGGCATACATCTGGCTGGCATGATAGGGGATCGTAGAAGGTAGGTTCACCGGCCCCAGTATAGTGACACCGTGCGTCTCAACCGTCTGGCCCGGTTGAGTGAGTTCACAGTTGCCTCCGCCCTCAGCCGCCAGATCCAGGATGACTGAGCCGGGGTGCATACCTTCGATCATCTCTTTTGTGATCAGGATCGGGGCCTTTTTCCCGGGGATAGCGGCCGTCGTAATCACCACGTCGCTTTCTGCAACCACCTGTCTCATCATCTCTCGCTGGCGGCGATAGAAGTCTTCGTCCATAGCCTTGGCATAGCCCCCGGAACCTTCCCCATCCTCCGCTGCCAGTTCAATTTCCAGAAATTTGGCTTCCAGACTTTCCACCTGCTCCCGGACTGCGGGCCGAACATCGTAGGCTTGCACCGCTGCGCCGAGGCGCCGGGAGGTGGCAATGGCCTGCAGTCCGGCTACACCAGCTCCCACGACGAAGACCTTGGCAGGAGCAAGGGTACCGGCAGCGGTAATCATCATTGGAAAGATTTTATGGAGTGCCTCAGCCGCCAGCAAAACGGCTTTGTACCCGGCGATGGTAGCCATGGAACTCAAAACGTCCATCGATTGAGCCCGGCTGATGCGGGGGAGCAGTTCCAATGCAAACGCCCTGACCCCCGTCTCGGCTAGCCGGGAGGCCGTCTCGGGCGCGCCGAGGGGATTGAATAGCCCTATCACCACTTGGTCGGGCCGGACTGCTTTAAGGTCTGCCTGCCCTGTTTCGGGGTAAGACCCCACACCGTGGACCTGCAGAATCACATCGGCAGTAGCAAAAAGTTCTTCCCTGCTTGTTGTCACACTGACTCCCCGTTCTTCGTAAGCCTGATCCGGAAAGCCTGCCTGATCCCCGGCCCCTTTTTCGACCTGCACCTCAAGACCTGCTTTGACCAACGCCGGTACCAACTTCGGTACCAAGGCGACTCGCCGCTCGCCGGGATACAGCTCGGCAGGCACGCCCACAGTCATCTGAACGTCCAAGTTAAGGCACTCTTCATCAATGATTTCCGATCACGGTTACTATCGCAGCGTAAACTTCCGTAGCTGCAGCTGATCGGTGGAGAAACGGGATGGGTTCAGCGAACACTGTCCCAAAAGTCACTTGATTTTCCATCGGGCCTCCCAACAATTCCCTTGGCGAACAGGCGCCAGGCCATGTCATCGTACGGTGTCGTCCAGCAGGGCATTGCCGTCCTTGAACATTGTAGATTGTAACCGGTGAAAAATAAGAGACATATTTCGCTATTCCAAGGTTCTCGTTTCACCCCATGGGAAGTGCTCGCAGCCTAATAATTCTCGTGGGAGGAACAGCGTTCAAGCCCCAAGTTAGTGCTGCCGAGATAGTATACTCGAGATTTTTTATGGACGAAAAGGCCCAGAATTTCTTTACGGCCCTATTCGTCCTATTTGGTGTCAGAGCAATGTGGACCAAAGTGGACTAATTCTTACGAGACACTTTTGCTAAGCCGTCAAAGGGGCCGGCCTCTGATGGGTTGAGCAACAAGCTGAGGAGTCATAGATCTGACATTAGAGAAGTCAGAAGCGGTGGTCCGGAACATCGAGCGGCGAACCAGCCGGAAGTATTCTGTTGAAGAAAAGATCACCATTGTTTTAGAGGGCCTGAGTGGCGAAGAGAGCGTCTCGGCCATCTGCAGAAGGGAAGGTATCGCCCACCCTGGCCTATCGCTGCCCGCCTGGCACGCCGTTGATCATCACCGGGTTTACCGGTCCATTTACGCTATCGGAAAAGCTGCGGGAGGGCACCGACGCCGTAATCCACGCCTGCGCCGGCAGCGGGGTGGTGCCCTCCATGAGCATCATCAAGGCCGGCTTGCGCAACGACGAGGCGATGCGGCACATACTGCTCTACAGCAACAAGACCGTGGAAGACACTATCTATTTGGAGCTGCTCCGGGAAATGGAGCGGGACTACCCGGACCGTTTCGAGGTGCACTTCTTTTTCACCCGCATAAAACAGAAACCAACTTTCTCTCCCCACATCGCCTTGGGGCGCATCAATCAGGCCGCCGTGGAGGCCGTGCTCAATTCTGAGAATAATCCGGTGGTCTTTGTCTGCGGCCCGGCCAACACCCCTCTGGAAAAAAAACGAGCCCGGCAGGATCCCACCATCCAACTCAAGCCCAAGTTTATGGAGTCAGTGCTGGAGATGATCCATACGGCCGGCGTCGACCCCCGCCACATTAAGCATGAGGGGTGGGGCTAAAGTCCCGGCAGTCCGAGCTATTGCTGTGGGGGGTGCACCATGGGGACGAACCGCACGGGGATCACGCCCGCCCGCTTGATCTGCCCCGATTCGGATTTGGTGATCACCAGTAATTCCTGATAGTATTCCCCCACCGGTATGACCATCCGGCCCCCAGGGCGCAGCTGGGCCACCAGGGCCGGCGGCACCTCCGGCGGCGCGGCGGTGACGATTATGCAGTCGAAGGGGGCCTGCTCCGGCCAGCCGAGGTAACCGTCCCCATGGCGGACAGTGACGTTATGATAGCCCAGTCGCGCCAGGCGGTCCCGGGCGCTGTCGGCCAGCGCCTTGACGATCTCGATGGAATATACGGAATCGGTGAGTTGGGCCAGCACGGCCGCCTGGTAGCCGGAGCCGGTGCCGATCTCCAGCACTTTCTCGGTCCCTGAGAGGTGCAGCAGCTCGGTCATAAGGGCCACGATGTACGGTTGGGAGATGGTCTGGCCGTGCCCGATGGACAGCGGTCCGTCCATGTAGGCCCCCGCCACTGCCTTTGGGGGGACGAACAGGTGCCGGGGTGTGGCTGCCAGGGCCTGCAGGACCCGGCTGTCGCTGATGCCTCGGGGCCGCAGTTGCCGGCGCACCATTTCCCGGGCGGCCGTCCGCCATCCTTCGCCGGCCAAAGATTTCCCGCTGACCGCTTCATCCGGCCCTTCCTGGCGGGCGCCGCCACAACTGGCGGCCAGCAGCAGCAGACAGGCGATTGGTACGATGGCTGGATGATTGGTGGTCGTAATGCTTGATCCCTGACGGTTGTCGGATTGGCCCAACTTGGTGACCAAGCAATGTAAGGAATCATGGGGCCGCTTGCAAACTGGAATTGCCGGCGCCGGGGGGCATTTGTTTAACTACTCATCAAATAAGGGATATCCGGCCTCGAGGCAGCCGGTGAAAAGTGATCTCGGGAGCGATGGTTTTTGCTGTGCCTGTTACGGCGCGGGCTGTAAATTGACAGCGTTAGAAATTCAGAACTAACGAAAGGAGGTGGTCCATTGTCTTGTCACGAATGGATGCTAACCTCCGGAGAGCCGGCTTGAGGCGGCCTTTGGCAGGTTAGCTTGCTTAAAATGTTAAGCCCCCGGTAGCAGCCGGGGGCTTACTATTTGCTATGCAGGTACCACCGGGGAAGTCCAAAGTATGGGCCGGGAAGTTCATCAACGGGTTGGTAGCCCGGACCAGAACTATCTGCATCGAACCCTTGAATAATGTACGCGTACGGGGTTAGTTTAACGACCCAAACTGATCGGGCTGACAGTGACTATGGATGCGGGCAACATCAAACTACTGGTGATTGAAGATGATCCGGTATACCTGAAACTGTTGCGTAGAACGCTAGTGGACGCAGTTCTGGACGCCGGCACCAGCCCGGGCTTTGAGGTGGTTACGGCCGGCAACCTGCGAGACGGGATCAGCCTGCTGGCCCGGAACAACACCGACGCCGTGCTGCTGGACCTGTTTCTGCCGGACAGCCAGGGCCAGGATACCTTCCGACAACTGTATTCCCAGGCCCCCTCCGTAC
>JACZSB010000234.1 GCA_022574435.1 Fidelibacterota bacterium | reverse complement strand
AGGGATAGCGGCCGTTTCCGATGTGGCGCTATGCTATGTCTACTGCTGTTCATTTCGATCTGAATGGCGATCAGAGAGTGGTGGAGGGAGATGCTGAACAAAATCGCCAATAGTTGTTTTAATGCCCCCACCAGATTCGCGAAGCGTAGAAGCAATACCCGTTAGGTTCGCAACTACCGAAGATGATAACGCTTTATAGTTCAGATACTCATGCTCACATTTTCGGATCTGATGTAATAAGTGTGGTCGTAGTTCGTGATCCGGGAAACCTCTGAGTAATATCTGTAGGGGTTGAATATAGTATTGGTTTGTTTGCTCTAATGTCCCCGGATTGATCGAAACAGCGTCTTCAGTTTCAACTGCGACATTTTCTTCAGGCGCTTGTCCGTCTGCCAGTTCCCTTTGAACGCCAGCTCTAGCCCTCCTATTACTCTCAGCAATCCATCCGACAAGCTCTATCCTTAACGGGTCATCGGGACGCGCATGACCATTGTACTCTAATATAATCCGCTCAATTTCTCTCAAGGCATTTTCGGAGCTGCCAATGTATTCATTTTTTTTCTCAGTGAATTTTTGCTGCTCTTGAAACAGCGCCTCTGAAATTCTCGCAATCGTGACACATCGTTTCCGAATTGTTGAAAGCAGTCCTATCGCTTCTGGGGTGTTCGTTGAAATTTCTGCAACTGCTTGGATGGCATCTCCCCATGGGAGCTCTGTAGCCCAATTCATAGAGAGACTCGCGCGATAATTCATGACCGGATTGGCAAATGGATCGTCATTGAGTTTCGCCACGAAGGAATCGACATTATCCGCTTGCTTTATTGCCTCACTGGGTAGAGTTTCAGTTGCTTGTACTATTCCACCGATCACACCAAGTTGTTTCCTTCTTCTCCTCTTCGTTTCAAGGTAATGAGGCAATAGTGCCGCGACTAGGACAGCCCCAACAGGCGCAACAACCACAAGCCATTTAAGTCCTCGGTCCCCATCAGCAATCGCTTTCATCTGCACACTCATCGAGGAGACGCTATCCCCTATCGCCTGAATAACGGTAGCAATGCTGTCAATCTGAACGGAGACTTGGTTAACAATGAAGGTGGTGTCAACAGTGGCGGCGATGGTTTCGATCATGTAATGGTCCGTTCTAGGCTCGGGCGAAATTTAAGTCATATTTACCGCCAATTCACCGACGCTTCCCCCGTCGCCCCTATATAGAGGCCCCACCATTTCACACCATACCCCCTAGTATTGAATAATAGCCGCAAAAGTGTGCGGCGGGTCAGCATTGAATTGTTGTTTAATTAGTGGTAGATGAATAGGTCTATTTTCGGTCGGCGAACACCCTGTAGTATAGAAACCAATAAACTGTAAATGTGATCAAAGCACGAAGGCCAGCCTCAGCTACTAACGCATATGCAAGCAAGCAGCAAAAACCAATCACAAAAAGGAGAATGCCCCTATCCATAAAAGGCTGTTCTTTTATTTCTTGTTCGTCTCTAACTGGAATGGTACAAATCACCCTGCCCATTAAGTAGCCACCTGAGCCTATATCCCACCCTATCCAATTCAGCCAGCAGCTTATCGGGTAAATCACACAGCCCCCGCTCGTAGTTGGCAATATCATTCCGGGAGCAATCGAAGCGCTCACCAAAGACTGTCTGAGTCTTTTCCAAGTGTTCCCTGATTTGCTTTAGCCGGTTACCGATCTTTGTCGATCAGGCCGTTAATGTTTCACCCGGAGCCGCCAGCTCGTAAGCGTTGATGAGAAGCTCCAGGTCTTTGAAAGCCTCATCGAAGCTGCTGACAACCTCTGCTCCCTGCCGGACAGCATTATGGAATGCTTCCAGCTCGGCCAGATAGCCATTGTCATCGAACTGTTTCACCTCATCGGCCTGGCTCCCCACGCTGATGATCAACCGGTTATTGTCGAGGGAAAGGCTGCCTTTACTGCCCAGAATGACCAGGCGGTCCTCATGTTGACCAATGGCTGAAAAATACCTGCTGTAGGTGCCGGTCAGGCCTCCGGGAGCCGTGAAATGCATGCTGAGACTGTCGATGGCGCCGATGGCCGGATTGCCAGAGGCTACCTGGGCTGCCACAACTTCGACCTCCCCGAACAGCATGCGCAGAGCTGCCATATCATGGACCCCAGAATCTGTGACAAAACCCCCAGGGTACTGATGAGTGAGCCGCCAGGGGGTGGCATATTTGCTGGACGGGTCTATATGCGCCATGCCAATATAATGAGCAGCGTAGGGCCTCCCGATAGTGCCGCTTTCCAGCAGTTGGGCAGCAGTAATTAGAGCCTGGCGGTAGCGAAAATTTTCTGCCACCATCATAACCAGATTCGGGTAGGCTCCAGTTAACCGAATCATTTTCCGGCCCTGCTCTAGATTGGCCGCCAGCGGCTTTTCCACCAGCACATGCTTGCCTGCAATCAGTGCGGCCTCCGTGAGTTCGAGATTGAGATCAATGGGTGCCGTGATCAGCACAGCCTCAATGGTTTGGTTGGCGAGCAACTGCCGGTAGTCACTGACGACCTCCGCGCCGCCGACAAGGTCCGCGAAGGCCTCCGCCTTGGGCAGACTACGATTGCAGACCATCGGGATGGTGAACTTTTCAGGAATCTGTACCAATGCCGGCCAGTGCAAATCCCGGGCGGCATTACCGGTACCGATGACACCTAAATGGATGGCCTTCAACAGATCATTCCATTAGTGCCGCCAGGTTGATCATCCCGATAATTTGGCAGGGGCACTTCCAGATTTCCGCTTGCTGGTTCATAATGAATGCCCAGGGCTCCCGCTTGAGGCCGGCTCCGGTGGTGGAGCCAGTGGAAGCCCTGTACTAAGTTTTCCTATGAATACTATCTCCTTGAGGCCACGAGGTTACATTGCAAATCTTCCTGGATTCGTCATTCACTTTCATCAGAATCTAGTCCCAACTTCACCCTCAAATTCTTATTCATGCTCTTTAGCTCGCCTGCATGGTAAAACTCAACTAAATACTTCTTCATATCCGCTGTGGGGATTGGTACGGGATCAAGATTATCCACAATTGCATGGGCCAATTCTAGCCGCCTCTGCGTGGTTCCTAATTGAATGTTGAAGTGTGTCTCATTTATTTTGAGAGAAGCAGTGGTGCCCATAGTCTTCTGAGGGGAAGGAAGCCCCAAAGCGGAGAAAAAATCACCATCCACTAAGATATATCCTCTCTCCTGATTTCTATTAGAGTGAGCAGCGACTGCACACACAATCAATTCTACCGGTTGCTGTTCTAAGTCAACTTCAAATAGTGACAATTCACCTTCGTGAGTCCTAAAGTCATCAAGGATATCAGGTTGATATTCACTGTCACCCAGCATGAAATGTTCACGCAAGGTGCTTCTGTCATAGAGAGGCAAATGAGCGGCTACTAAAATAACCCTCAAATAGGTAGGCATTACGTGGTGCTTTTTATTATCTCGAGGACTCTTCCTGCTACTGTCCGGTTCAAAGATGAATAATCTGTTTCAATTAGATTCTGAAGGGGGGCAATGGCATCCATTGACTTCAGCGAACCTAGAGCGTTAATCGCTCCATGGCGAACTGATGGGTGATTGTGGCTTAATGTATCCAAAGCAAGTGACAATCTTGCGTGATAAGTTGGTCTATGATTCATTGCTCCGAGAATATCAAGCGCGATGAATGCATTCGCGTATGAACTTGCTTTTTCGATTAATTTTGATAAAAGATCAATCGTTTTTACCCCGAATAACTTAACGGCCTTCTCCAATTCGTCGAAGGCTGACCATGAATCTGGTTCAGATTCGTTTTCATCTTCTAGACGAAGAAATAGTTGCTGAATCTTTTCTACATCACCATGCGGTAGTGAGACCTCCACTGAGATCGCTATCTCTGTAACTGTACTTTGCCAGTTGACGTATCTCGACAAGTATGATTTAACATCAGTATCTTCAGCTAACGAGAATCCTGCACCAGTGAAATTAATTGCCTCAGACTCATTTATGGTGCGCAACCCTTCATCAATCCGCACAGCATTTCCAAAATCCTTTGCAATGATGAGTTTATCTGGCTTTGTCTCCTCTGATAAACCGGTTTCAGTACCACCCCATTGCACTTGACCAGAAGCGCCAGATATCACTAGTCCATAAAGACCTTCTGCATCAACTAGTAAGATTGACTCCGGGTTCGCAGGTAATCGGTTTGCCCTCACAGCTAGATGAGTTTTAGTTTCATTCAAAATTGTGGACTGGACGAGAGAGTTCATACTATATCGCCTTTTTCTGCAATTTCGGTGCCAAGATGGTGCAAATGCTCGACTATCCCAGGGACCTCTGATGAATCCAAGTTGGCAGCTAGATCGTTGGGAGTACTGATATCTTGAAATAATCTGCAGACATACTTACTGGGAGACAGCGCTTGTGTGGGGATTCCCGCCGAGTCACCGATTACAAAACCAATGACCTGTTTTTTTAAAACCGACCATTGGGAAATCCGATTAATGTACGACGCAGCCCCTCCCAATTCGGTGTCTAGGCGTCGATTCACTCTTTAACTAAATTCATGTGCATTGTCGAAATTAAATGTATACGAGGGCAATAATCGATCGAGATGTTTGTAACCGTCAATACGCGATTCCACTGGGTAGAAAAGATTAGCCCCAATACCTACTCTGAGTAAAGGACCCCAATCCTCCAAGCGAATCCAAGGTTCAATAGCCGGAATAAATATTGGCAACATCTTCGAATATTCACCAATGACGTTGAAACCGGGATTCGGCGATTCTTGCGGATCACCCTGCTCTAGGGGCGTAAAATAGAAGTGTACCCGATCGAG
>JACZSB010000016.1 GCA_022574435.1 Fidelibacterota bacterium | reverse complement strand
AACTGGAAATCTCGGCCTGTCCAGGCTGCGGCTCCTGTGCCGGTATGTTTACCGCCAACTCCATGAACTGCCTGCTTGAGGCGCTGGGGATTGCCCTGCCCGGCAACGGCACGATCCTGGCCATGGACCCCCGGCGCGCCGACCTGGTTCACCTGGCCGGCCAACGCATCGTGGACCTGGTTGAGCAAGACCTAAAGCCACGGGATATCATCACGGCGGATAGTATTCAAAACGCCTTCGCCCTCGATATGGCCCTGGGAGGCAGTACCAACACAGTGCTGCATACCATGGCTGTAGCCCATGAGGCCGGTGTGGATTACGACCTGGCCGAGTTAAATAAGCTCTCAAGCCGGGTTCCTAATCTTTGCAAAATCAGTCCCGCTTCCCCGGATGTGCACATGGAGGACGTGGATGCCGCCGGCGGGGTTTCGGCCGTGCTGGCCGAACTGACCCGCTTGGATGGCGTGCTCCAGACTGATTGTATCACTGTCACCGGGAAGACGCTGGGTGAAAATGTCGCCGGGGCGCAGGTTAAGAATCGGGCGGTGATCCGCTCGGTGGAAGAGCCGCATTCACCCACCGGCGGCCTGGCGGTGCTATATGGCAACCTGGCCCCCGATGGAGCGGTTGTCAAGACGGTTGCGGTGGAGGCGGTTATGATGAACCATACCGGTCCCGCCCGGATATACGAATCGATGGAGGAAGCTCAGACCGGCATCATGGACGGCCAGGTGCAACCCGGCGATGTGGCGGTCATCCGTTACGAAGGTCCCCGGGGCGGGCCGGGTATGCCCGAGATGCTGGCGCCCACCAGCGCACTGATGGGTATGGGGCTGGGCAGTAAGGTGGCGCTGATTACCGATGGGCGGTTTTCCGGCGGCACCCGCGGCGCCTGCGTGGGACACATTTCACCCGAAGCGGCTGATAAGGGACCCATTGCGGCGCTGGTGGAAGGGGATATAATCCACATCGACATCCCACGGCGCAAGTTGACGGTGGAATTGAGCGCGGCAGAAATACGTCGACGCCTCAAAAAACTGCCAAAATTCGAACTGAAAATCAAGAACGGCTACCTGGGCCGGTACGCCCAGCTGGTCTCATCGGCCAACACCGGTGCGGTGCTACGCAACCCGTAAACGGGGAAAGTAAGGAATCGATATGGCTAATTCCAAACGGATGCTAAAGGGGGCGGAGATAGTCTGGGAATGTCTGGTGCGCGAAGGGGTCGAGACTGTCTTCGGCTATCCCGGGGGAGCAATTCTGCCGGTGTACGATGCCCTGGCCAATTATAGCGACCGGATACACCACGTCCTGGTTAGGCACGAACAGGGGGCGGCCCATATGGCCGATGGTTATTCCCGGGCCAGCGGCAAGGTGGGCGTGGCTATGGCCACCTCCGGTCCCGGAGCGGTAAACCTGATCACCGGTATGGCAACAGCCATGATGGACTCCAGCCCCATGGTGTGCATCACCGGCCAGGTGCCTACCAACGTGCTGGGCTCAGATGCCTTCCAGGAAACCGATATTACCGGCGCAACCCTGCCGGTCACCAAGCACAGCTACCTGGTGATGGAAGTGGATTCGCTGGCGAATGTCATTCGGGAGGCGTTCTACATCGCTCGTACCGGCCGGCCGGGACCGGTGCTCATCGATATCCCCAAGGATGTGCAGAATGATGTCACCGAGTTCGAATATCCCACCGACCCAATCGACCTGCCGGGATACCACCCTCCGGAGCAGGCCACTGATGAGGAGGTGGCCGCCGTTTTGGAACTGATCAACGGGGCCGACCGTCCGCTAGTGCTGTCGGGGCACGGCGTGCTCATGTCAGGGGCTCGCGATGCCCTGATCGCCATAATTGAGAAAGCCGACATCCCGGTTACCACCACGCTCCTGGGAAATGATTCCCTGCCGCACAGCCACCCGCTCAACTTGGGGATGATGGGTATGCATGGGAACGCCAGCGCCAACCATGCCATCCAGGAGGCAGACTTGATCATAGCCTGCGGTATGCGCTTCGACGACCGGGTCACCGGTAAGCTGAAAACATATTCTCCCAACTCGCGTAAGATCCACATCGACATCGATGCTTCGGAGCTCAATAAGAATGTGCGGGTGGATGTGGCCATCAACGCCGACCTGGCTACCGTATTAGCGCAGATTAAACCCGGCGTCAAGCAGCGGAAACGGGCTGAATGGCTGAAAACTATCCAAGCCTGGCAGGACGATGCCACACAGCGGGATGTGCTCCAACTTGAGTCTGAGACTCTATTGGGCTCCCAGGTGATCCGATCGATCTGTGACAATATACCGGATAACGCCTTGATAGTCACCGATGTGGGCCAGCACCAGATGCTGGAAGCCCAGTATTACTCTCACGAGCAACCTCACACCCTGATCACTTCCGGTGGTCTGGGTACCATGGGGTTCGGATTTCCGGCGGCTATTGGGGCCAGTTTTCACAGGGCGGACCGGGAGATCTGGGCCATCGTAGGGGATGGCGGCTTCCAGATGACCCTGCATGAACTGGCCACGGCGGTCCAGGAGCAGGCTAACGTGAAAATAGCAATTATCAATAATGGGTATCTGGGGATGGTCCGCCAATGGCAGCAGATGTTCTACAACGCCCACTACGCCGAGACCCCCATCTCCAGCCCGGATTATATGAAGCTGGCCGAGGCCTACGGCGTGCCCGGCTACCGGGTTGACCGGCGGGAGGATATCGAGCCGACTCTTAAGGGGGCCCGCCGGCACAAAGGACCGGTCATGATAGAATTTGTGGTTGAGCAGCATGAGATGGTCTATCCCATGGTGCCGGCCGGTGCGGATCTGCATAAAATGATCCGCCGGCCCCACCCGGAAGAAACAAACGTCTAACGCGAGACGGAGCAAACAGTCATGAAACAAGTTCTCGTAGCCTTAGTTGAGGATAAGCCCGGAGTGTTGAACCGGATAGCCAGCCTGTTCCGGCGCCGCAATTTCAATATCGAAAGTATTGTGGCCGGGCATAGCGAAACGCCGGGTACCAGCCGCATCACCATCGCCACCGATGAGGAAGAGCACCTGCGGCGCAATATTATCCGCCATAACCTGCTCAAGCTGATCAACGTCATCGATGTGGTGGATGTGACCGACCGGCCCTGCGTGATTCGCGAGCAGGCGCTGATTAAGGTGCGGGCCGACGGCAGCATACGGGGCGAGGTGGGCGATCTAGTCAAGATATACAGAGCCCGGATCGTTGACGTGAGCACCGCGTCGTTGATCGTAGAGGTGACCGGCGAGCCCGACAAGATCGATTCTCTGATCGAGGTGCTCACACCCTTTGGGGTTGTGGAGATCATGCGCACCGGCAAGGTGGCCATGATTCGGGGGGCGATAAACTCCTCCGATCAGGAGGAGGTAATCCGCTGGAAAAACGGTAACGGCAGGAACCATAAACAGGCTAAGAAATAGGAGGGCCTGAATGACGACCATGTACTACGATCACGACGCTGATCTGGCCGCTTTGAAGGGTCTCCATCTGGCGGTGCTGGGCTACGGCAGCCAGGGGCACGCCCACGCCTTGAACCTAAAGGACAGCGGCCAGCAGGTGTGTGTTGGTTTGCGGGAGGGCAGTTCCTCCCGGTCCCAGGCCGAGTCCGAGGGGTTGATGGTAAAAACCGTGGCCGAGGCCGCCGCCTGGGGCGACATTGTGATGGTACTGATCCCGGACCAGCACCAAAAGAAGGTTTACGAGGCGGAAATCGCGCCGCACCTGGAAGCGGGCAACACCCTGGCCTTTGCCCACGGTTTCAATATCCACTATGGCCAGATAACTGCGCCGCCGGAGGTGGACGTGATTATGATTGCGCCCAAAGGCCCGGGCCACCTGGTCCGGCGGACCTTCGAGGGCGGCACCGGGGTACCCTGCCTGGTGGCAGTGCACCAGGACGCCACCGGGCAAGCTGGAAACAAAGCCCTGGCCTGGGCCAAGGGGATCGGCGGTACCCGGGCCGGGGTGATCGAGACCAATTTTAAGGATGAGACCGAGACCGATCTGTTTGGCGAGCAGGCGGTGCTGTGCGGGGGCTCCGCCGAGCTGATCAAGGCGGGTTTTGAGACGTTGGTGGATGCCGGCTACCCCCCCGAGCTGGCCTATTTCGAGTGCCTGCACGAAATGAAACTGATCGTGGACCTGTACTACGAGGGAGGTCTGGCCCGGATGAACTTCTCGGTGAGCGACACCGCCGAGTACGGCGGCCTGACCCGTGGCAAGCGGATAATCACCGATGAGTCGCGGGCGGCTATGAAGGAAATCCTCAAAGAGGTGCAGAATGGTGATTTTGCCCGGGAATGGATAGCCGAGAACGAAAAAGGCCAGCCTAACATGACCCGCTTGCGCCAGGCCGAAAAGGACCACCCGGTGGAAAAGATCGGCCGGCGGTTACGTAAAATGATGAGCTGGCTCTAAGAGCGCCGAAGGGGAGCTGACCATGGCGCAAGCATTCAGGATCACCGCACTACCGGGTGACGGCATCGGGGCCGAAGTGATGGAGGCGGCCCTGGCGGTGCTGGAACATGTGGGCGCCTCGGCCACCGTGGCGTTTGAGGTGACCACCCGCCCCATTGGCGGTGCGGCCATCGAAGCCCATGGCCAGCCCATCGACGAGGCCACACTAGAGGTGTGCCGCGGGGCTGACGCAATTCTGCTGGGGGCGGTGGGTGGACCCCAATGGGACCGCTTGCCAACAGAAAGCAGGCCGGAGTGGGCACTGCTGCGACTGCGGGAAGCACTGGGCCTGTTCACCAACTTGCGGCCGGCCAAGGTATACCCTGCGCTGGTGCAGGCTTCCTCGTTGAAGGAGGAAGTTGTGGCCGACACGGATTTGGTGGTGGTGCGGGAGCTCACCGGCGGCATCTATTTCGGACAGCCCCGGGGGTATGATGATCAACGGGGCTGGAACACGCTGGTCTATACCCGAAATGAGGTGGAACGCATTACCCGGGTGGCTATGGAGCTGGCCCTGAAACGGAGCGGTCGGGTGACTTCGGTCCATAAAGCCAATGTGTTGGAGAGCTCCCAGTTCTGGCGGGATGTGGTTCATCAGGTGGCAGAGGAATACCCCGGTGTGACGCTGGATGATATGTACGTGGACAACGCCGCCATGCAGCTGGTGCGGCAGCCGGGCCAGTTCGACGTGATCCTCACCCAGAACATGTTCGGCGATATCCTCAGTGACGTGGCGGCCATGATCACCGGGAGCCTGGGCATGCTGCCCTCGGCTTCGCTGGGTGACAAGCATGCTCTATACGAGCCGGTCCACGGCAGCGCCCCCGATATTGCCGGACAGGGACAGGCCAACCCGCTGGCCATGATCGCTTCGGTGGCCATGATGCTGACCATCAGCCTGGAGCGACCCGAGCTGGGGGCGCGCCTGGAACAGGCCATCGAACAGACCCTGGCGGCTGGGTACCGAACGGCGGATATCGCGGCCTCCGGGGCCCAGGTGATCGGCACTGACGAAATGACCCGCCAGGTGCTGGCAAGTTATGACCGGCTCAACGCCGCAACCGAATCCCATCGGGAAGCAATCAAGGAGGATTGAAATGGGCGAACAGGATAATCGTATTATTATTTTCGATACTACACTGCGGGATGGCGAACAATCTCCCGGGGCCTCACTGAATGTGCCGGAAAAGGTGGAGATCGCCCGGCAACTGGATCTCCTGGGGGTGGATGTCATCGAGGCCGGGTTTCCGGTCTCGTCCCCGGTACAGTTCGAGGCGGTGGAACGGGTCGTCGATTGCGTCAACACTGTGGTGGCCGGTCTGGCCCGGGCAGTGACGGGTGATATCGATGCAGCCTATGGAGCCTTGAAAAATGGTGATCGCTTTCGGATCCATATCTTCATCGGCACCTCCGATATTCACATCAGTGAAAAGTTTCGTGACAACCGTTACGGTGTCTCCTTGAAAGACAAGCGAGTCTCTATCCTGCGCATGGCCACGGAAGCGGTGGCCTATGCCAAGACATTTACCGATGACGTGGAGTTTTCCGCGGAAGACGCCGGACGCACCGAGGTTGGTTACCTGGCCGAAGTGATCGAGGCGACCATCGAAGCCGGAGCCACCACCGTAAACATCCCTGACACCACCGGCTTTACCATGCCGGTGGAGTTCGGGGCCAAGATCAGCGAACTGCGCCGCCGGGTGAGCAATATCGGCCAGGCGGTGATCAGCGTCCATTGCCACAACGACCTGGGGCTGGCAGTAGCCAATTCCCTCAGCGCCATCCAGAATGGGGCCCGGCAGGTGGAGGGCACCATCAACGGCATCGGCGAGCGGGCCGGAAACGCCGCCCTGGAGGAGATCGTCATGGCCCTCAAAGTGCGGGAGGACCTGTGGGAATTCACCACCGGCATTAACCTTAAGGAAATTTATAACACCAGCCGGATGGTCTCGGCCTTTACCGGCATCGTGGTGCAACCCAACAAAGCCATCGTGGGTGACAACGCTTTTGCCCACGAGGCGGGGATCCACCAGGACGGCGTTTTGAAAAATCGCCGCACGTACGAGATCATGACCGCCGAATCGGTGGGAGTGTCCAAGACCAATATCGTGCTGGGGCGGCATTCCGGCCGGCACGGCCTTACCGTGCGCTTAAAAGAGCTGGGCTACCATGTGAGCGATGAGGAGCTGGACCAGGTTTACAGCGCATTCGTAGAATTGGCGGATAAGAAAAAAGAGGTGTTCGACGATGACCTGCGGGTGTTGATGGGGGATGAGATTTATCGCCGCCAGGAGTATTACCAGCTCGAGTCGTTCCATGTCAGCGCCGGCACCACCACCCCGGCCACGGCCACGGTCCTGATCAAGGTCAATGACCAGCTGCATCAGGAATCGGCCATCGGCGACGGCCCCGTGGAC
Source organism: Fidelibacterota bacterium (assembly GCA_022574435.1). GTDB lineage: Bacteria > Fidelibacterota > Marinisomatia > SCGC-AAA003-L08 > TS1B11 > JACZSB01. The sequence goes on along the minus strand of JACZSB010000016.1, from coordinate 11,693 downwards.
GCTTGCTTCCAGGCCATCAACCGGGCGCTGGATGTGCATACCAAAATTGAATCTTACCAAGTACGTTCGGTAACTGCCGGACGGGATGCCCAGGGCGAGGTGATCGTCCGGATCAGGGAAGACGGCCGGGCCTTTACCGGCCGGGGCGTATCCACCGATATCATCGAGGCCAGCGTCAAGGCTTACCTCCAAACCCTGAATGATCAGCGGACAGCCCTGATGGAGACCGAACAGACCGAACAGACCGAAAAGCAAAAGCCGGAACTTCAGGCAACTGACCGGTAGGAGGACTACTAATGGGACTGACACATACTGAGAAGCTGTTGGCTGCGCACACCGTGTCCGGTGAGGCGCTGGCCGGTAACCTGATCCAGGCCCGGGTGGACCTGGTCATGTGCCACGAAGTAACTACTCCGCCGGCTATCCAGATGCTGGCCGACCACGGCTTGCACGGGGTCTTCGATCCTGATCGCATCGTGGTCACACCCGACCACTTCGTCCCCAGCAAGGATATAGAGAGTGCCGAGCTGGCCCGCGACCTGCGGAAATGGGTCCAGGAGAACGGCATCAAGCATTATTACGAACTGGGACGCCATGGCATCTGCCACGCCCTGCTGCCGGAGCAAGGGCATATCATCCCGGGACAGACCGTGGTGGGTGGCGATTCACATAGCTGCACCTATGGGGCCTTCGGCGTTTTCTCCACCGGGGTGGGCTCCACCGATCTGGCGGCGGTGCTATACACCGGCGAGCTGTGGTTCAAGGTGCCCGAATCGATTAAGGTGACCATTGTGGGCCAGCTGCCCGATGGCGTATATAGCAAGGATATAGTCCTGGAGCTGATCAGCCGCCTGGGGGTTGACGGGGCCCGGTACCAGGCGCTGGAATACCACGGAGAAACTTTGGGCCAACTCTCCATGGAAGCGCGCATGACCATTACCAACATGGCCATTGAGGCCGGGGCCAAGAGCGCGGTGATGACGGTGGACCAGGTAACCCACGATTACCTGAAAGGCCGGGCCAAGGAAAACGATTGGGTGGAGTACTCGGCCGATGATGATGCCCAGTATGTTCGGGAGATCACCGTTGACGTATCACATTTGGCGCCGCTGGTTGCCACGCCCGGCCAGCCTTCCAACGGGCAAACGATAGCCTCGTTGAAAAGTGATGACCTGGTGCCGGTGGACCAGGTCTACATCGGCTCGTGCACCAACGGCCGGATCGAGGATCTACGGGTGGTGGCGTCGATCATGAAAGGGCGCCGGATAGCCACCGGTTTGCGGGCTATCATAGTGCCGGCCACCAGCACCGTCTGGAAACAGGCCCACGACGAGGGGCTATTCAATATCTTCTACGAGGCGGGCTGCGTGGTATCCACCGCCACCTGCGGCGCTTGCCTGGGGGGCTACATGGGGGTGCTGGCGTCGGGAGAAGTATGCGTCTCCACCACCAATCGCAATTTTTCGGGCCGCATGGGCCACAAGGACGCCCTGGTGTTCCTGGTGAGTCCGGCCACCGCGGCAGCCACTGCCGTGTCCGGTAAAATCGCCGATCCCCGAGACTATTTATAAGGACCAAAGCTATGCAGGGACGAGTACACCTTTTCAAGCGCGACCATATCAACACGGATGAGATCATTTCCGCTCGCTATTTGAACGTTCACGATGAGGCCACCCTGGCAGAGCATGCCATGGAAGTGATCGACCCGGAATTTGTTAAACGGGTGCAGGCCGGCGATATGCTGGTTGCCGGTGAGAATTTTGGCTGCGGTTCCAGCAGGGAGCACGCTATCTGGGCCTTGCGAGGGGCCGGGGTGCAGGCGGTGCTGGCCGATTCCTTTGCCCGGATTTTCTACCGCAATGCAGTCAATAATGCCTTCCAGATCATGGAAATTCCCGGCATCAGTGCCCAAGTTCAGGACGGTGATGAACTGGAAATTGATATTGAAAAAGGTCTGGTGACCAACCGTTCGCAGAACAAAACTTATTCATTCCCGCCCCATTCTCCATTTCTACAGGGCATCTATGCCGCCGGCGGGCTGCTTAAAAACATAGCCGCGAACGCCGGCCGGCGGAAGGTTAAAAAATGAAAGTTGAACTGTTCGACACTACCTTGCGGGACGGCACCCAGGGTGAAGGGGTCAACCTGTCGGTGGCCGACAAACTGCGCATCGCCCGGCTGCTGGACGAATTCGGTATCGACATTATCGAAGGCGGTTGGCCGGGCAGCAATCCCCGGGACGAGCAGTTTTTCCGCCAGGCCCGGGACTTGAAATTGCGGCAGGCGCAAATCTGTTGTTTCGGCTCCACTGCCCGCCGCCCCGGCGAGGTGGCCTCCGACCCAAATCTCAACACCCTCCTTCAGGCGGAGACCGAAATTGTCACCATATTCGGCAAGACCTGGCGGGCCCATTCCAGGATCGGGCTGGGGCTGGAGGATCGGGCCAACGAAGAATTGATTCACGAGTCGGTGCGTTTCCTCAAAGACCACGACCGCCGGGTTATTTTCGACGCCGAACATTTCTTCGATGGTTACAAGGATGATCCGGCCTTCGCTATAGCCATGGTCAAGGCCGCTGAGGAAGGGGGAGCCGATACCATCGTGCTGTGTGACACCAACGGGGGATCATTGCCGTGGGAAATCAAGGCCATCCTGGCCAAGGTGAAAAAGCAGCTCCAGGCCTCCCTGGGCATCCACGCCCATAACGACGGCGAGCTGGCAGTGGCCAATACAGTGACCGCCGTGGCCGCCGGAGCGGTGCACGTGCAAGGGACCATCAACGGGATCGGGGAGCGCTGCGGCAACGCCAACCTTTGCAGTGTCATTCCTACGTTGCTGCTGAAAATGGGTCACCAGGCCGGCAATGACCTGGACTTGCCGCGCTTGTCGGAACTTTCGCGCACTGTGGCGGAGATTGCCAACCTGGCGCCCAACCACCGGGCGCCTTTTGTAGGCCAGTCGGCATTTGCCCATAAGGGGGGGATTCACGTCAGCGCCGTGCTTAAGGATGCCTCCCTGTACGAGCACGTGCCACCCGATACCGTAGGGGCGCGCCGGCGGGTGCTGATCTCCGACCTTTCCGGCAGGAGCAATATTCGCTTCAAGGCCCAGGAGATGGGCATCGATTTGGACCACAATGGCGAGGACCATCTGCGGAACCTGGTAAAGGAAATCAAGTCGCTGGAGTATGAGGGCTACCAGTTCGATGGCGCGGAAGCTTCGTTCGAGCTGCTCCTGCGACGGGAGTTGGGCGAGTTCACCCCTTTCTTTGAAGTGCTCCACAGCCGCATTCACGTGAGCTATGACAGTGACGGGAACACCGAAACCGAAGCGGTCATGAAAGTGCGGGTGAAGGGCGAAGTGGAGCATACCGCCGCAGAGGGCGCCGGGCCGGTAAATGCCCTTGACCGGGCCCTGCGCAAGGCGCTGACCCACTTCTATCCCGAACTGGCAGAGGTCAAGCTGGTCGATTACAAGGTGCGGGTGTTGGATGAGAAACAGGGCACCAGCGCCAAAGTGCGCGTGTTGGTGGAAAGCAGCGACAGTAAGGAGTCATGGTCTACGGTGGGGGTATCGGAGAATATTATCGAAGCCAGCTGGCAGGCCTTGCGGGACAGCCTGAATTACAAACTTTTCAAATCCGCCCGGGCCGCTCAAGCAGTGCAAACACCGGCGTGATACAGTAGGGAAGGATACTATAATGGCCCAGACCCATACCCCTACCATCTGGCTGGACGGCGGGCTTAAGCCGTGGGCGGAAGGCACCACCCATATCATGTCCCACACCCTACATTACGGCAGTGGTTGTTTCGAAGGTATCAGATGCTATGACACCCCCGACGGTCCGGCCGTATTCCGGTTGAAGGATCACATGCAACGCCTGCACCAATCGGGCCAGGCTTTCGAAATGCAGATACCCTATTCCGTTGAGCAGTTAGTCCAGGCCACGGTGGCAGTAATCCAAGCCAACAAGTTGCGCAGTTGCTATATCCGCCCCATAGCCTACTACGGTTATGACAGCCTGGGGGTGCATCCCAACAATTGCCCGGTGCAGGTATCCATCGCCTGTTTCGACTGGGGCACTTACCTGGGTAAGGAAGGATTAGTGAAAGGCGTCCGGATCACTATTTCATCCTGGAGGAAATCCCACTGGTCCAGTTTTCCCACTACCGCCAAGGCCAATGGGCAGTACTTGAATTCAATGCTAGCGGTCCAGGACGCCCGGAAACGGGGTTTTGACGAGGCGTTATTGCTGAACATGGAGGGCAACATCGCCGAAGGCTCCGGGCAAAACCTGTTCCTGGTCAAAGACGGCACCGTCCATACCAACGACGAGAAGTCTTCCATCCTGCTGGGCATCACCCGGGACACGATCATCCAGCTCTGCGGCGACCTGGAGATCCCGGTGGAGATTGGTGTCATGACCAAGGAGATGCTGCTGGAGGCGGATGAAGCCTTCTTCACCGGCACCGCCACCGAGGTGGCCGCCATCCGGGAACTTGACGGCCATACCTTCGGAACGGGCAAACCGGGACCGGTCACCGCCCGGCTGCGGGACCTGTACTTCCATATCATCCAGGGCCGCGAGCCCAACTACCGCCACTGGCTGACCTACGTCAACGGTGCGCCAGGGGGAAAGTAGCAGTAGCCCCGCCGGAGGCGGGATTTCCGCTGCGCTCCAACAGCCGGCGGTGGGCGGAGGAGCGAGCGGCCAGGACTGATTGGGCGGTTTAGCGCCGCCAAAGGCTCGCTGTAGATCACAGATAATCCCACAAAACGTCCTTTAAAGTCCCGTAAAGGGCCAGCAAAAGGTTCACCTTCACCGACGGTGGAGATGAGCCTTTACCTTATTCATATTCCACCACAATGTCCGCCTTGGCATAGGCGGAGCCCTCCGATGGCGTGAGAACCTGGCCCTGAAGAATCATCCTCTTAAAATAATCTGCCTGGCAGGGAATCCGGCCCCTGAGTAATCGTGCGCTTAAAGATACCCTGCCTGGCAGGGATTCCGGCTCGGCATCTATATGAGATGGAGCCAGGCGGTTAAGGTGGTAATCATCCACGCCGGGGAATAGCCCGCGCTACCGTTCAGGCGGACCTGGGCGGCAGGTAGGTGGGAAAGCGGCGACCGAAATGATCGGCAGGGAAATTGCCCTTAAGGAGGTAGCCGCTCTGTGCCAGCCAAATGAGGGCGCCGGCTAGTTCGCTACCGTACATGGTTCGGGCTAATCCAGGTAGCCGGCAATCTTCGCCAGTTTCTTGGGAGACAGCAGCATCAAGTTGGAGCCCTTGTCGGTGATGAGCTGCTCCTGCCGAAAGTCGCTCAACACCCGCACCAGGCTCTCCTTGGTGGCGCCGATGAGCTCGGCCAGGTCTTCCCGGGATAAGGCAATGTCCAGGCGGACGGCGTTGCCCTCTGGGCGCCCGTACTTGGCTTTGAGCTGCAGCAGCATACCGGCTACCCGCTCGCGCACGGAGCGGTAGGCAATGTCGGTGGCCCTGTCCCTGGTGATGGACAATCCCTGGGCGAGGCCGTTGATGATCGACCAGGTCGCCTGGGGATTTTTTTCCATCAGTGTCGGCAGGCAGCGGCGGTCCACGAAGCAGATGGTGCTGTCCTCCAGCGCCTCGCCCGTGGCGGAGTAGGGTTGGCCGGTGAACAGGGCCAGATGGCCCAGCTGGTCACCGGGATCGGCGATCTGGAGGGTCAGGCGTTTCCCCTCGGCTGTCGACTTATAGAGTTTCACCTTACCGGAGTAGATGCAATAGAGGCCAAAGGCGGGGTTATCCTCGTAGAAGATGACCTGCCCTTTCTTGTACTTGCGGGTCTGCTTGGCGCCATCGATCCGGTCCAGCATCTCCGGCTCCAGTTCGGCAAAGGCCGTGCGCTCCCTTACATGACAGCCTTCGCAAGGTATCATTTTCATGGCAACTTGCCCGGGGCGCAAACATGCTCGCCGTCCAACGATACATCAACGCATTGACGAGGATCAACAATATCACTGTGCCCAGTCATTTCCGAAATCACCCTCTCTCACGAAATTCATGGTGGCGATAAGGCCAAGTTACTAACAATCAGATCAAATGTGCCCAAAAGGAAATGGAAGGAACAAGATGAAAACTGCAAGCAACAGATTAAGCGTGGTTCTGATTGTGCTAATCGGGCTGCTGGGCAAAACAGCGGCTGCGGATGACGCTACGAATCAGAATCTACTTGTGACGCCCGCCTACTCGGTGGGGCTTAATACGGTGGGCTATTGGCAGGCCTTGAACCATAGCAATAGCGACGGCTCCCTGAAAAACCTGGTGACGGGCTTCCAGAGCGCTGCCGGCAATTTGAATTTCAGGGCCAACATAGCCGACGGCATCGATCTCTACTTCGAAATCTACCTTAGCAGCCGGCACCATGAGGGGCAAGTGAGTCCCCGGGAAGGGTACTTGATGATTACCTCCGCCCCCAGCGGGATCAACTTCATGCCGGTAAGGAAGATATTTGAGGTTATTGATGTCAAGGCCGGCCACTTCGAGATTAACTACGGCAACCGGCACCTGCGGCGCTCCGATAATGCCCAGGTGCAGAGCAATCCCCTCATCGGTAACGACATCGTTGACCCGAACGTGGTTTACGTGGGGACTGAAATCTCCACAAAACCGGGGCGCTTCAACGCCCTGTTGGGGATCACCAACGGCCAAACCACCGGGGATTTCCAGGAAGGGCACCAGTACGCCTTCCACGGCAAACTGTGGGGTGAGGTGACCTCGTTCCTGAGCGTGGCCGGGTCCTACTACCGCGCCGATCAGTCCAACAATCCCATCGGTTACCCGGTTGGCGGTTCCTTCAGCAGCCTGTTCGCCGGTAACCGCTCTGGCGGCCGGTACGCGGATGTGCTGGGCGGAGGCGGTGAGCCGGGACAGATACGGCCCGGGAATGGGCAGGATGTGACAGCCTGGCAAGGGGACATGGCCCTTGAGCTGGGCCAGCTTACAGTGCAGGGCCACTATGGCAATATCCTGGACGCCGACATCAACGGCACCAACCCCGCTGATGAGACGACCTTTGGGAAAGTTGGCGAAAGCTGGGACTACTACAGCATCCAGGCTGTATACGGGATGGGATCACCATTCCACGCGGCCATCCGCTACACCGGCACGACGGCGAAGGAGCTTTACGGCGCCCCGGCCACTGGCAAAGTCGAACGGGTACAGGTGGGCATCGGCCTGTGGTTGGCCAGGGGTATGCTGCTGAAGGTCGAGTATGTGAACCAGGCCTACACCGAGTTCGATGCGGACATGAAAGTCGACCGGATGGCCGTGGGGCTGTCACCGAAGTTCAGCGGACTCATCAGCGAAATCTCAATATCCTTCTAATCATGGCACTCCGAGACAGAACCAGGAAAGCATGGGCGCCGGCAATGGCGCCCATGCGCCTGGCAGGACCGGGAGAGGCCATAGTGAGCAATGGAGGTGACTAAAATGAAGGCGACAAAAATGAGATTGCGGACCATCCTACTGGCAACCCTGCTATTATCGGTAAGTTGGTTGGACGCCCAGACGTACAGCAGGTTCCTCATCCAGCCGGCCAGCAAGCTCTGGATGGATGGGACCTCCAACGTTCACGCCTGGACGGTGGAGGCCGCAAAACTGGAGGGGTATGTGGAAGTGGTACTGCCCTTCGCGCCAAACGTAGCGGTGACTACCGGATCTATCAACGGCCCACGGGTGGAGCTGTTCGTTTCCGTTGAAGGGCTCAAGAGCGGCCGCAGGATCATGGACAAAAAGATGGCCGCGGCCCTCAAATCGCAGCGGCACCCGATGATCCACTTCAAGCTACAGGAAGGGGGCATTTCCGGCGCAACCAAGAGCGAAAGCGGTGGCTATAAGCTGGTCATCAGGGGTGTCCTGGAAATAGCCGGCGTCTCCAAGGTTATTGAAATGGATGTGGCGGCTCATTTCCTGCCCGACGGCAGGTTAACCATCGAGGGCCGGAAGAGTCTGAAGATGAGCAGCTTTGGTGTTGAGACGCCCAAGGCGCTGGGCGGGCTGATTGTTACCGGCGACGAGATCGAAATTCGGTTCGAACTTGAAACGACCGTCGATCCGAGCCTCGTCTCCCTCTTCCTCCGGAGCTGGAAAGCGTACCCGCGCCCAGCTCCTTGAGCAGTTCGCCGGTGTGCTGTTTAGCAACTGGTGCACCTGGCGATTGCGCTTGAGCTGGCGGATCCACCCGCTCCCCATACATACCCATCAGGGCGATGTAGCCCACCAGGCCGGTGCACAGTGTGGCGCATCGCCCCCATCAGAGCCACAGCGGACAGCCGAAATATCCCCTCGGGAATCAATGCCAGGATAATTACCTTCATGTAGGACCAGTTTTCCCCAGGGGATGAATAAATGGTGACACCCATTTCCGCAATAATTTTGTCAACATTATAGATTCTAGATGCAACATTGGTACCGCAGGGTGCGAGCCGTTGGCAGTCAACCATATTTCAGGGAGGCAGCAATGGATCACAGGTTGTTAAATATACTCTTTAGCGCCGCGTTGGTGCAATTCTTCCAGGCCATTCCGCTTCAGGCCCAGGACCAATGGTCGTGGCCGGAGAAGCCGGAAAACATTCAGGTGCTATCCAAGGATTGGCCCGGGTCCCGATTGAGGCCGGTCATGACGGGATTCACACGGGCGCTTGGAGTGGGATGCGCACACTGCCACGTGGGGGAGGCTGGCAAGCCGTTGTCCACGTACGATTTCCCTTCCGATGCTAACCCCAATAAGGACCGCGCCCGGTAAATGCTGAGAATGATGGGCAGCATCAACGATCACCTGAAAAACATTGAGCCGAGTGGGGACAAGCGGGTCAACATGTGGTGCCACACTTGCCATAGCGGTCGTCCAAGACCCATGACGTTGGAGGAAATAGTTGGGGAAACCTATAAATTAATGGGAATAGAAGCGGCACTCGAACATTATGCCGACCTGAAAGAGAATTACTATGGCAAAGGAGCTTATAATTTTGGGGAGAGAGCGTTAAACGCCCTGGGCTATAAAATGTTGGGCAATGAGGACGTTTCCGGCGCGATTGCATTCTTCGAGCTGAATGCAAAGGAATTTCCCAGATCGGCAAACGTTTGGGACAGCCTGGCAGAAGGATACATGCGGGCCGGAAAGATGAAGCTGGCGAAGAAGTATTATAAGAAATCGCTCAAGCTAAATCCAAACAATCCGAACGCAAAAGATATGCTGAAAAAGCTACGCGAGGGGCAGAGGGGCTAAGGAATCGCCAGGCCACTTTGAATCCGGCCGTCATAGGGACCATTCCACCCTAAGATTGGGCCTTCGATATTTCCCTAGACGTTTCAGGATAGCCTCCCGGATATCCAGGCCCGTAGCCCGGTGCTCATGGGAAAAATGGCGGAATACCATGCCATGCGCCAGCCAACAATGACCTGCTGTTCGGCGGCTGGTTATAATAGGCTCCGGAACCCAACCTGGCTAGCAACGGCCAACACGCATCCTCACCTGGAAGCTGCCGGGGGCAGTTGCTGGCCACCCAGCGATTGGCGCCAGGTCCCCAAGGGTATTCAGTGGCAATTCAATTAAATAACGAATCTGCATCGAGAATTTAATGCTACCTTCAACCTTGCGACTCTTGCATTGGCATCAATCAGCTCCGGCAGATCTTCGCGGGCGTCCAAGTCCCAGGTAAACGGACGTACGATCAATGGTGTATGTATACAGGCTTGAGATTGGATACTGAATCGGTTTATCTGAGGCCGTAGCCGGGACTTAGTGAAAGCGATCTTACGGCTGGTCGGTCTCGCTGAGGAGCTCCCTGATTGTAGACCGAAGCGTCTGGTAGTCTTGCTGCGCCGTGGGGAAAAACTCCAGCGGCTCCTGAGCGTAACTCCCGCCAGGGTGGATGTAGCGGATGACCCCCCGGCGATCCAACAGAAAACTCACCGATGTCCAACCGCGCCGGCCCGTCTGCAGCCACCAGCGGTTCAGGTTCTCCCAGCCCAGGTCAATGCCCACCGGGAACTGGAAGTCTAAGTTGTGGATCAACCCCTGGACGAATTGGTCGGTAAGTGCTGTCCTCGATTTGTGGTGATACAGGCCTATGATCAGAAAGTCTTCATCGGCAAACTCGTCATTAAATTCATTTAGGACCGGGGCCGAGGCCGCGCAGAACCGGCAGGTGGGACCCGTCCACCAGCGGATCAGCACCACCTTTCCTTTCAGGTCCTTGAGATGTAGCTCCTCACTGGTCAACCACCTGATATTCTGGAGTTCCGGGGGTCTGGTGCCGAGGAGTGACTGGCCACGATCATCATCAGAAGCAGCAACAAGAGTGGCCGGCAGACATATCATCAGGACCATGACAAGGTGCAGTTTCTCCATAATAGACCTAATCGATATGTCTGGCATGCCTTCAGACTGCATAAAGTGAATCTTGATATCCTTGTCGAGGTGGGTCACTGTACCCCCCCTAGTGTTGCCCACTGCAAATCATCGCCAATAACCTGCCGGTCGGGGAACTGTTCCACGGCCCCAAATACTTGGCGGCTTTACGTACCGCCCCTGGTTAATGCAGGCCATTTCTAGGCCGTGCCCAGGCAGCAGGATAAAAAGATGCGTGGCCGCTGTTTGAGGGTGCCCATCAGGTTTAAAGTTAAGGGTCTAGGGCGCATTCAATATGCCCCGTGAAATGTCCAGCTCGCCGGAAATCAAGACCCATGCCAGTAGATTATGACCGGCTAAGCGGACTCACCGATTAGAAGTTAAATTAATATAGACCCCAACAGATTATAAAAAGTTTGCCATCAAGGGCACTACCGGGTCGGATAAAGCTTGTAATACTGCACCCAGGGCTCAAGTTTCTGATTCGGGTACACAGCACCGGTATTACTCAGGATATGGTGGAATTCCTCGGTGTCAGCGCCATAACACCTCCCGACCGCACGAGACCGCACCTCGGCCTGGATGCAAAAAACCGTATGCTCACTATGGCAACAGGGGATTATTGTTGAGTATCGAGGCCAGGGTTGATGTCGCTGCGCTCAACGGTCTCCGCTCCCTGCGGTCGCTACGGCTCGAACCTGTGACCTTCGGGTTATGAGCCCGAGGTGTAATCAATAATAACAATAACTTACGAAGCCAACGTGACTAAATCGTGTCAGTGCTAATTTTTTAAGTTTCGGATACATATTGTGAAAAACCAAAACAGGTAAAAACTGATTCAATGCTCACCAGAAAACTCCTGCAACTCAGGATATTACCGGTGATTATCGCTTGAAACTCAGGAGAATTCAGTAGAATTGTAGTGAGTTCTGCAAAGCGATTCACGGCAATAAATTCAGCATCTCCGATCGTTTATCGAAGACAGATCCGCTATCACCGGAACGTAGACCGGCACTGATTTGCCTGAACAGCTCCTTCTGTTTCCTATAGACAAGAAGCGCTTCTTTCTCAGGCTTGACACGCTTACCCTCGTCGAATTTAATAAATGGCTCACTGATCTCGTGTAAGGAATGAGTCAGGCCATTTTCCTTGCAATATACCCACGCAGCATGCAATGCAGCTCCCAATGTGTACAACCTGGAACATGGGTAACAGAATGATCCGGGGACATAGGTAACAGTTTTGTATTCTTGTTCACAGTTGGATCGATTTGAATTTTTCGGTTTTTTCGTCAAAG
>JACZSB010000233.1 GCA_022574435.1 Fidelibacterota bacterium | reverse complement strand
ATCCTTAACAATGCCCGATTCCCAAGGAGCACGGACCGTGAGCGGTTTGCCAGGGCCGCCACCAAACGGACTTTTCTCCTCGTAGATCGGTGTTCTGACCGCTAGCAACGCGCCACCTGACAGGCTCTGTAAAAAGCCGTTGATGCCGTTGACCAGGTCATTAAGCAGGTCCAGGGGATCATCCGGCGATGGTGTGGCTGAGACTGATTTCTCCTCGACAAAAGGTTCATCCTTCAGCACTAACTCCACGGCCTCCAGGTCCAGTTCCAGGTTCTGAGGCAGCACAAACTCCACCTGCCCCACCAAGTGCTGGCCCTGCTTGCATGATGTAATCACCGACACCGTGTTGTTTCCCTCGGAAAAACCCTTCGGCCAGTGGATCCGCCACTGCCTGGTAAGCAGTAGCTCGGGGTGCTTGCCTTTGAGCTCCTCGATCCAACGGTTGATGCCTTCTTTGACGCGGTCCGTGATCTGGCTCTTATAGTCCGTTGTCATAAGCCCCCCAGTGCCAGTTGCTCCCGGCGGTTTTGGTCGGCCTGGCCATATTCACCGAATTCCACGGCCACGTCATTACCGCCGCATTCGCTGCAATTCAGGGCTGCCAGAGAGGCCTGATCAACCAGTTTTTCCTCTAGAAACTCCAGTTGGCGCACATGCAAGATGCTGATGGCGCCGCTGTCCTCGATCTTGAACGTGGCCCGCACCCACAAGGGCAAGACGAACGATTTATCGTTATCGCACGATCGGCAATGAATCCGCATAGCGGCGCTCCTTTCTCAGCCAAGCATAATCCTGGCGGTTTGAATGCATTTCTTCGTCGAGGAATTGGTTTTTGCGGGGTGGTGACCAATCCCGGTAGGGCACGCATACCCGCTGGCTGCCACAACGGGCGCAGGAGATTTGGGGATTGATGTAGCCACCCGACGAGGAATCCCATTTTAGGGCCTCCAAATCCAGCCTCACGCAGTAGTCCACCAGGTCTTGCAGGCCCATGCGGATCCAGCTGCCGGCGTCAAATGCGCCCTCCTGGTCCCGGTCCCCGATCACCAATCCTACAGGAGAAACCTCTATGATTTGCGGCCCTTCGACCTGGGCCTCGAAGTGCACGTAATTGCCGCAGCTCACGCAGATCAGTTTCATCTAAAACCTCCTTTCATCGAGGAGAAAGTGCTGGAAGCGCCGGCTCCCAGCACTTGCCCAGGTCTATCCCAGCGGCCGCTTCGACCTTCAGCCACTCTTTAGCCTGGAAAATCCCAGCTCTTTTTTCAGATCTTCGAGGGAAAATCCGTAATGATCCCGCACGTCTTCCAGGCCATAATCGAAATTGGGGCAGGCGTATCCGCATGTCTCAGCATCTACCTCACCATTGTGCTGGATCAGGCAGTCTGAGCACAGCTCCCGGACAGTTTCCTCGTCGAGGAAATTCGCGCAATACCAACATCCAGGACACCCTGCGTTCCAACAGGTATCCATCACCCGCTCCAAGAGGTCTACGGTTTCATTGTCGCCGCAGTTGGCGCAGCTGATCCTTGGTTTTTCCTCGAGAAAGGCCTTATCCACTACCCTGAAAAGATTACGCTCCAGGGCCTTTAACAGCTTCCCGGTAGGTACCGGATCCAGCCCGGTTTCTATCCCTTCTCCTTTCATAGTCAGGCTGTGCCTGAGCCTTAGGTCCATGACGAATGCAGTGGTATTGCCACATGAAGGACAGAGAAGATTGCCCGGCACGTTGCGCCGCTCATCCGGCGGGTAGACCTTAACTGCCCGGGCCACGGTGCTGCTCCAGGGTGTCGCTGACCACCCTTGCCAGGGCCGCCAGGCGTGAAGCCACTTCGGCCGCGCCCTGCAATCTGGCTGCTATCTGTTGGCGCCTACGGCCGGCCGCTTGCTCCTTGAGGCCTGAGGCCACCATGAAGGCGTTGGAGACCAGCAGAGCGCCGTTGGCGATCAGGGATACCGTTTTCGCCAGGGAATCGCTGCTGAGCACGATCCTCAGGATTCTTTTAGGTGCCATAGCAGTCTAATCTCCTTCCGGTTTCTGGGTGTCTGAACATGTGGTTTCTCCTCGTAGATCGATAAGCGTTTGGACCAGCACGGCAACTCCTTCCAGCAGGGCCTTTTGCCTTTTTAGCCTCAGGCGGTCCCGGTATGAGACTACGCCCAATCCTATTGCCAAGCTGGCTAAGCCCAGCCCTGCCAGGCCTAAAAGCAGGCCGGGAAGATTTATCTCCACGACCTGCTCCCGGGCCTGTCTAGGAAGCCTCTGGTCTGACATGGGGCTGGGCCCTGTTACGGCTGAGGAGCCCGGCAATCTGCAGCACCAGAATCAATCCACCCAGCAGAACCTGGGCAGCATTGGCGGCTTTCTGCACATCATTTGCAGTCATTGTGTATCTCCTTTGTTAGGGTTAGGGATTATGAGTTGTGGGAAGCTGGCAAGCCTGGCTGTTCTTGCTCAAGGTCCAGGTTGGCCAAAGCCTTTTCAACGTCCTCGCTCAGCACATCGGCGTAGACTTGAGTAGTCGACACACTGCTGTGCCCCAGCTGTTTCTGGACCAGCCGCAGGTTGTAGCCGCTGGCCTTGTGCAGCCGGGTGGCATAGCTGTGCCTGAGGGAATGTATCGAGTATCTTTTCGGCAGTCCGGCCTTGGCAGCCCAGCGTTTGAAGGTCTGCTGGATTGCCGAGGGGGTCATCCTCGGATTTCGCTGAGAGGGGAACAGGTATTCGCTCTCGGCTTTGCGGTAGTTCATGTAGTCCCGGATCAGGTTCTTCAGCCCGGGCGAGAACTGCACAGTGCGAGGTTTTCCGCCCTTGCCATTACGAACGTATAGCGAGTTTTGGCCCTTCTTCAGGAACAGATCCTCCACCTTAAGGTTGGACAACTCCGAAACCCGCAAGCCAGTCCCCAGGCCAAGTTCGATGATTAGTTGATCCCGGACAGCAGCCTGGGCACCTCGGGCTCTGGCTAGGGTAGCAGCGTCGGAAAGTGTTTTCCGCAAGAGGCGCACTTCATCAGGCGCCAGGAACTTCCCTGGATCGAGAATCCAAGTTCCCATGGGGTGCCTCCATCAGTGAAGAAATTCAGGCAAGAAGTGTTTCTTCTTGCCTAGTATTCATATACGAATATTTAGCCTGTTTTTAGAGGAGAAATGGCACTCTGGTGATTCTCCTGAGCGTCAGTTATTTTTAGTATAATTACCCCCCAAGAATCACTAGGGCCAGTCGCCCTTTTTGACCACCGACCCGGGTTTGATCAACCCGGTCCCCTTATCGAGTTGCGCCCAGTTCTCCGCATCGATCTTATTCCGCTTGCCATAGGTTGTGCACCGGCCGGCACTGGTTGTCGCGTTGGCGTGCAGCTTTTAGCTCAGATCGTAGATATTTTCGCTGGTTAGCTTCTTGGCCGCGGACTCCGAAATCACCGTCCCATCTTCATAATTGTGGCCGTAGTAGGGCATGATGGCGGTGATCAGGCCTCTACCTAGAAAAACTCGCCCCTCGCGAATCTGATTCGAAACCGCTAAAAGCTGTCCTTTTTCGGCTCTATCGCCTTTCTTCACAAGCGGTTTAGCGTCGAGAAAGCCTTCACGGTTGAGTGGCATGTTGTTGTACAAAGATATGGTTTTTATTTTTCCCGTTGTGTCAGCCCTGAATACAACAAGATGCTTCGCGACAGGGTATTTTTAGCGTTTTTGGGGGATTCCTTGCCCCGCGAGAGGACTCTGTTCTTGTATGTTTAGAGGCCTGAGTTTATTTCGGGCTTTACCCAAAGAAGCTACATTTGAATAATCCGGTCTCGACCAGTACAGGACGTTGATAACGTTCAAATGATAGTTGTCAACGTCCTGTATGGAATGCTGGGTGCCAATACACAGAGCTATGACCTGGAGTAATCCATGGATTGAATGCGTCCGAGTTGGAGCAGCGCTAGCCATAGCTCGTAGCACTCAATTTGCGGTCGTATCACTGCCAGGTCGGGGCTTCAAATAGGCGTACAATGTGGCTCTCGAAACGCCTAAGGTGCTGCAGACGTCTGCTACAGTATTTTTGGGGTCTGCAAGAAGGGCTCTGGCCATAGCGATTTTCTGCTCGTCCATGACTCTGGGACGTCCGCCATGCCTACCTCGTGCCCGCGCCGCGGCCAAACCGGCGTTTGTTCGATCCCTGATTATATCCCGCTCGAATTCAGCCAATGCGCCAAACAAGTGGAATATCAGTCGCCCGTTTGATGTATTGGTGTCCAGGCTTTCCTGAAGGCTCTTAAATGATTTCTCCTCCTTATGAAGTTGGGTGACTACCTGAATCAGATGCCGCAGGGATCGGCCGAGACGATCTAGCTTCCATACTACCAGCGTATCCCCCTTGCGTAGATACGCCAGGGCTTCTTCCAGCCCCGGGCGACCTGAACCGCCGCCGCTGGCTACATCGTGGAATATTCTTTCACAACCCAGCGCATTGAGCGCATCAAGCTGCAGGTCCAGTGATTGATCACTAGTGGACACACGTGCATATCCGATTAGCATGGTGCGCTCCTTATATTTTTGTCGGTTAAACGTTTATGGCGTCGATAAAATGGACGCTGATTTTCAGATGAGTTTTTGGACGGTATTCTACCTATTTCAGGGGATTTTTTGGACTGTCGGCGAAGAGTCCAGTAAACGGAGGTTTGTTGGGAATCGAAATTGCAGTGATGGTAGGGTAAATGTCCTACCATCTATAATACATATACGAATTAAGATGGGGGAATTCTGTGATTGTATGCAGACAGTTAGACTGGAGTAAATCTAGCCACCAAACAACTTATTGGAGTGAACTCCGAAAGCTGGACACATCCGATTAAAAGTTAAGACATTGCAATC
>JACZSB010000232.1 GCA_022574435.1 Fidelibacterota bacterium | reverse complement strand
GTAGGATTCGAAAAGGTCGGCGCCCATGCCTGCCACGTCGCCCACGTTATCGCCTACATTATCGGCAATAGTAGCCGGGTTACGAGGATCATCCTCAGGGATCCCGGCCTCGATTTTACCTACCAGGTCGGCGCCCACATCGGCCGCCTTGGTATAAATACCGCCCCCGACGCGGGCAAACAACGCGACTGAGGAAGCTCCCATGGCAAAGCCTGAGAGCACTTCCATGGTGCGCGGCAGACCGTCGAACAGGGGGCTGTACAGAGTGAACAATACCACCAGCCCCAGCACCCCCAGCCCCACCACGCTCAGCCCCATCACCACTCCGCTGGCAAAAGCAATCTCCAGAGCGGAGCTAAGGCTCCCGGTGGCGGCCTGGGTGGTGCGGTGGTTGGCCTGGGTAGCCACTCGTAAGCCTATGAAACCTGCCAGACCGGAGCATAACGCACCAACTATAAACGACAGCCCCACCAAACCCAGCAGCGGACCCCGACCCTGGTTGGCCAGGTAAAGCAATACCGCCACCGCCAGTACGAAGATGGCCATCACCCGGTATTCGGCTTTGATGAACGCCGTGGCCCCTTCACGGATAGCGGCGCCTATTTCAATCATCCGCTCTGTGCCTGGGTCCTGCCTCTTAATCCATCGGGTCTGCCAGAAAGCAAACAGCAATGCCAGCAGTCCCGTCGTAGCCACAATCATCAATAGTTGAGTCATCCGCTGGTAGTGCTTTCCCCGGTTTCACTTTCTTCCGGGCCGGCATTGAAGCGGGTCATGGCAATCTCGATATTACTCTCCAGGTATTCCTCCAGCCCTTCTACTGCCCTGGTAATCACTGCCGCCACCAGCGGCAAATCCTGCTCCCGGAACGGGTCCAGTACATATTTTTCGCTGGGTTTCATGGGGGCGTCAGTGGCAATCCCCAATCGCAAACGGGCAAAATCTTCGCTGCCCAGCGTAGCAATAATCGATTCCATCCCTTTGTGGCCGCCCGCGCCCCCCGAGGGCCTAAAGCGGAGGGTGTCCAGTGGTAGGTCAATATCGTCATACACTAACATGATATCTTTAATCTCGGCCTTGATAAAGTCCATGGCATCGAACACCGCCCAACCGCTCTCGTTCATTGCGCCCACCGACTTAACCACTGCGAATTGGTCGGCTTCGTGTATAGCGATCAAGTAATCACCTTTGCCAGGCTGAAAAGACATATTCCGGGCCAGCACCAGAGCGTCTACCACCCGAAAACCGAAATTGTGCCGGGTGCTGCCATACTCCGGGGCTCCATTGCCCAAACCGACGATAAGCTGCATGTAGTCTCCTTATTCCTTTGCCTTTTCATCCGGCTCTCCCTCAGGCGCCGGTTCCTTACCCTCTTCAAAGACAAATTCTTCTTCGTCCTCCTCAACCTCAGCCAATTCCTCGATACCGCGCGGCTTTGCCACCAGAACCACCATTGTGTCGGCGGGGATGACCAGTTCGGCCGTACCCAGGTCAAGGTCCCCAGCGAGAACGGACTCGCCCAAATGCAGATCTACTATATCCAGTTCAATATTGGGCGGGATTTCTCCGGCCTTGCAACGCACCATGATTTCCATTAAAGCCTGGTGAAGTTGGCCACCCTCATCCCGCACTCCTATGGGCCGGCCATGGAGATGTAGCGGCACAGCTACCTCTACTATTTCATCCAATTGTACTCCCATGAAGTCTACATGGAGAATCTCATCGGTAACGGGATGGTACTGGATTTCCTTCATCAGCACATTCTTGCGCTCACCACCCACAGTTACGTGATATACCATCGCATCTCCGGAGAGGGCTTGGTGCAGCAATTTGGCTTCCACCTTGAAGGGGATCGCCTCTGATTGCTCGTGGGCATAATAGATCCCCGGCACATAGCCCTCGGCCCTTAGCCGGCCCATGGCGCTCTTGCCCCTCTCGTCGCGCTGGGATACTTCGATCTTGAATTCTTTCACTGGCATTATCAGCTCTCCATTTCAAACAGCGAACTTAGGGACCGGCCAGCAGTGATCCGCTGGATTGAGGCCGCAAATATTTTCGCCACCGATACTATTTCCAACTTCGACTCCAGGCCCTGGGCCTGCACATCGATAGTATCGGTGACAATTACCTTATCGATGGACGCTGCCATCAGCCGCTCCGTGGCCGGTTTTGAGAACAGTCCGTGGGTAGCCACCGCCGTGATCGACTTGGCGCCATGTTCCATAGCGCTTTCGGCCGCACTGACAATTGTCCCCGCCGTGTCGATCATGTCATCGATAATGATCACATGTTTGTCCTTAAGGTTACCGATCAGGTGTACCACTTCGGCCCGGTTGTGTGCAGGCCGGCGTTTGTCGATCAGGGCAAATCCCAAATCGAGGTAGCGGGCGTAGGCCTGGCCCATCCGGGCGCTGCCCATGTCGGGGCTCAATACTATCCCGTTCTCCGAGTTCCAACCCAGTTTCTTGAGCCGTTCCAGCAACACCAGCCGCGAGTAAAGGTGATCGAAGGGGATGTTCACAAACCCCTGGATTTGGGGCGAGTGCAGGTCCATGGTGATCACCCGGCTGGCGCCCACCGCCTCAAAGGTATCCAAAAACAGCCTGGCCGAAATGGGCACCCGGGGCTTGTCCTTCCGGTCCTGGCGGGCATAGCCGTAGTAGGGGATCACCGCCGTCACACTCCCGGCCGAAGCCCGGCGGGCGGCGTCCAGCATCAGCAGCAGTTCGATGATGTTATCCGCCGGCGGATTGGTGGACTGGATGATGAAAACGTCCTGGTTGCGGATGTTTTCCTCGAACTTGACGTAAATCTCGCCATCACTGAAATTCTTGATGGTCCTGGGACCCAGCGGAATGTCCAGCTCCATGGATATTGCCTGGGCCAGTTTTAAGTTCGACCGGCCGGCGAATATTTTCATCATGACCTTGCCACTTCCAGTTACTACAGTTCGGGGACGAGGAATCGAACCTCGATTGGCGGGACCAAAGCCCGCTGTCCTGCCTTTAGACGATCCCCGAAAAGGCCTCGCGCCGCGACGCAGGCAATTGGGTTGCTATATATTGGGGGGAAGTCGGCCGACCCGGTCAAAACTGGCTGGGCGGCTGTCTCGTCATCGTCAAAGCCCGCTTGTACACCCGGGCAGTTGGGACTTGGCTCCCCCCTTCGGATTTGACGACGGCGCTCCCAGGCGGCATAGCCTCGAAGGGTGCAAAATTACACCTCCCGAGGAACCGAAACAACAGCTGTCACCCGGGGACCGGCGGCATAGGCCGCTTGTCCGTCAGGAGCAATTTCCATCACGGTAATCCGGTGAAGGCCCTCAACCTGCCCATAGCGCATTCAACATGTCCTGATCACATTGGTTATCATCGACCGGGGCTGTATTAACTTCCGCTAAGCCCGGCATGCCGGGAAAAAGTGACGAATCCCGGCCAAGGACCGATAAGGGAATCAGGCAGTATTATTGGAGGTTTCTTTGCTTGGGAGAAATTAATATTGAACCTGATGTTATCCCGGCAGCTGGGGCCTATGCCGCTTTAGCAGCGCCCCGGTCCGGGAAAACGGGCTGCCACGAAGGGTTGCGCCCGGCCTATCACCGATTAGCGGCGGTGGATGCTGGGGCGGCTCGGAGGAATTGGACAAAGAGCACCAATTATCCTTTAGGATTTGGTTGTATGGACTCGACACAATATTGATATGAGAAACTTTCCATGGCTGGGGATTCCAACCGCGCCTTAGGCAACTACCTGGCTGATATCAGCAAGTTCGAGCCTCTGGACCCCAGGAAGGAGATCGAGCTCACCCAGCTGATCAAGCAAGGGGATAACAAGGCCCAGAACGAGCTGATCGTCTCCAACCTGAGATTCGTGGTCAGCGTGGCCAAGAAATTCCAGGGTCAGGGGCGGCCGTTGGAAGATCTGATCAGTGAGGGCAACCTGGGTTTGATCAAGGCGGCCAAACGGTTCGACGAGACCCGCGGGTTCAAGTTCATTTCCTACGCAGTTTGGTGGGTGCGGCAGTCGATCCTCCAATCGCTGTCCGAACATTCCCGCCTGGTACGGGTGCCACTTAACCGCCAGGGGGACATCAACAAGATAGTCAAGGCTACCGAGAATCTGGAGCACCAGTATGAGCGGCCGCCGCTGGTGGAGGAAATCGCCAAACAGGTGGCGAAGCTGCCCTACGAGGTAGCGCACTCCATCCAGATCAGCCGCCGTCACCAGTCGCTGGACATGCCCTTCTCCGACGTCGACTCCAACTCCCTGATAGACGTGCTCCCCGATCCGGGTTCCCTGCAACCGGATTCCGCCCTGGTACATTCTTCACTCAAGCAGGAGATCATTTACGCCCTGAATACCCTCAAGGAGCGGGAGCGGGAGATTATCAAGATGTACTATGGGATCGAACAAGAATATGCTCTAACGCTGAACGAGATTGGCGAGGAATTCAACCTGACCCGCGAGCGAGTGCGCCAGATTAAGGAGAAGGCCATCCGCCGCCTGCAGCACAAATCCCGCAGCACCCACCTGCGGCCGTATTTGTAGCAGTTGGCGGTTGGCAGTTGGCAGTAGCCCCGCCGTTGGCGGGATTTCCGCTACGCTCCAACAGTTGGCAATAGCAGGAAAGAGTAACCGCCAAGCCCGTCTTCGGACGGGCCGATCCCGCCAATGGCTCAGTCTGGGGCACAAAGCAGGCCCCGGCTTTCCGAGGGGTACGCTAAGGGAGAACGAAACTGGGAACTCGTAACTCGTAACTCGAAACCAGTAACAGAGACGGTGGGTTAACCTTCCTCCTTCAGTTCCTTGAGGTGCGGGCAGTCCTTATTCTTGGTGGGGTCCCACTTCTCCAACTCCTCTTCGC
>JACZSB010000231.1 GCA_022574435.1 Fidelibacterota bacterium | reverse complement strand
CCTATAACGTGGGGCCCAACGCCTACGATAGCACGGCCATCATCGACTGGCTATCCCAGGGCAGTGGCTTTATGAGCCTGCGCCCGGGGGGAGCCACCAGAATGGCACTCTCCAAGGCCGCCCTGTTAACCGCTGCCGATAAGCTGGACGCCGCCACCCTTTTCTTAGAAACCGATACCGACACCGCCAATGATATCATCAAGTTGATGGCGGGCGAGTTGACCGTGGCTGACCTGCAGGAGGTGCGCGACAGCACCCAGGCCTTCAGGGATATGTTCGATACCGGTATCTCGTTCACCGAGGACTGGGACGACAGTTTGGGCACGCCCGATGAGGAGTTGACCTTTGACTTCGATCTGCTGTTCACGGCCCCCATCGGCGATTTTAAGTCGATCCTGCCAGTGTATACGGTTACGGTAGGGCGGGACACCAGCTATGACTACCAGTGGTTACAAGACAGCTTACAAGTCAACGAAGTATTCAACCTGCCCAGCGGTTTTGGTTTAGCCGGAGCGTATTATTTCTGGGCGTATTATGAATATTGGGACGATTGGGATGGCCCCAGTATTAACGTTGACCATAATTTCCCCGCTGTTGGGGTGGATTATTCTCAATTCCTCGCGGCAGCCGACAGCCTGATGGATCACCTCATGGCGCAGGGCAACATCCAGCACTGGAGTCTTGATCTTTATTGGAGTGGTGAGCTGGTTGAGGGCCCCAATAATATCAGCTTCAATATTTACTATGGTTATGATCACGGCGTAGCGGACTTCCTCTACTACACCGGCATCATCACCTTCGAGGCTGATCTGGCCGCCGACTGGATCTTCCAGGTGGCGAACCTCAACGGTTTGATCCCCCAGTTTGCCACTGACGCGGATTTGAAGCGCATCCTGGGGTTCAGGGATGATTACTTCGAGAAGGAACTGATCATTCCCTTCGACTTAGGGGGCCACTTTTATAAGGCCCTTCCGCCGGATGGTCTGGGCCGGCGCAGGCCGAGCATGCTAGTGCCCTGGGCCTTTGTAAGATAGGGCTGATTCGCCGGCCGATCTCACCTCGTGCTGATTAATCTGCGCAGAGCCCCCGATCCGCTGCTGGGTTGGGGGCTTTCCCTTTTGTTGCTGGTTGCGCCGGCCCCGGCCCAGCTGCTCACCGGCCTGCTTGGTAATGACACCGGCAGGCTAATGGTGTCGGATAGCGTCCTCCCGTTTGGTAGTCTGCCGGATTTCATCGGTAGCGGAACAGCTGACCACCCACTGTCGCGGCTGGAGCTGGAAGCGCGCTACGATGACGTGTTCCGTGAGCGGGGGACGGTGCGGCGCAATGACGTCAATCGCTGGGAGCATCGAGCCTCACTGAAAATTCCCGTTGGTCCGCAACACGGCCGCCTGATGCTCACATATCGCCAGGTGCAAGCGGAGATCGATTTGCGGCCGTTTGCCGATCAGAGTACCAGCCTGGGCAGCAACAAGCGGCAGCTGCAAGTCGGCTACGGGCGGCGGTTGACCGGCTTGGTCAGCCGATCAACGGTGGCGGTGGAAGCAACCCAATTGGATGGCGACCTGTATGCCGGCTACAGACTGGGCCTGATAACCGCGCCGTGGCATGGCCTGCGCTTGGCCCTTGATGGCGGCTGGCGGTTCGATGGTCAATCTCTCGTCTGGCGTTTCGAGGACCAGTCATTCCCCGGCAGCACCACCTACCGTGAGGATTGGTTGGACTTGGGGGCTGTATGGAAGCCCTCTGACCGGCTGGTGTTGGAAGCATCCTATGGGCAGGGGATCATCGCTGCCACCGGGGACCAGTCCGCCGGGGCTGATATCCGGTTCGCTCCCAGGTTGTCGAAATATTCCCGGCTGCTGGGAGTGGGGGTCCGGCCCGGTGACGGCCGTTTGGGGGTCGGCATTCGGCTCTGGTCAATGGTAGCCGACGGCACCGGCAAAGTTTATGACGCCGGCCGGCAGTTCGGCTACCTGGCCGAGCTGGATGTATCTGAGCGGCGCCTGCAACTTTGGGTTGACCGGCGGGGCTCGCGCGGCGTAATCCGGCTGCAATTCGACCGGCGGCAGTTGGCAGCCACAGGCAGCGGCCATCTGGAGCCCTGGCCCTTTGGCGATAATATTTTTGATCAGCTGTATACCATCTATTTCTCGGACCGGGCGGAGTTGTCCCTGGACCGGTTGGAACTGGGATTTATTCGCAAGGCAGCGGGCCGCCCTGATTGGAACTTTAAGCTGGTGTATATCCTGGTGAAATCGGCCAACAGACTGGTGTGGCAGCAGCGCCTGTTTTTAATATTCTTCGGGGAAATCCACCGGGAGGAGTTGAACCTGGCAGCCGCGGAGCTGCTAGTTCCCACCGCCGCCAAAACCTGGCGCATGGGACCGGTGGACCTGACCTACACCTTCACCCAGGTGATCCCCATCCGCGTGCGGCTGCGGCGGGAAGCGCCACCGGATGTACCCCGGGTGAAAACCAGAAAGCGCGGCGGGGGGTACCATCGGCTTAAATTAGCCTACGGCTGGTAATTATTGCGCCTCGCGACCATAGAAAAGGATTGAATAATCATGATTGACCTGACCGACCAGGTAGTGCTGATCACCGGGGCCTCCCGGGGCATCGGGGCGGCCAGCGCCGTGCTGTTTGCCCGGGCCGGGGCTGACGTGGGGATCGGCTACCACACCCACGACGACGAAGCCCAAGCCGTCAAAGGGCAGGTGGAGGAGGCTGGCCGTCGGGCAGTGCTCCTTAAGGGGGACGTGTCCGACCACGCCACCGCCCGCAGCCATGTTGATTTGCTGCTTAAGGCCTTCGGCCGCATCGACGTGCTGGTGAACAACGCCGGCATCTGGACCGCCCTGGAAACGGGGGCCGGCGAGGCTGCTGAGTGGGACCGGCTGATGGCGATCAACTTAAAGTCGGTGTTCAACTATACCGATGCCGTGGTGCCGCCCATGCGCCAGGCGGGCCGGGGCAACATCATTCACCTGGCCTCCACCGCCGGTCAGCGGGGGGAGGCCGGGCATAGCCATTACGCCGCCTCCAAGGGGGGCATTATCGCCTATACCAAGTCGCTGGCTGTGGAGCTGGCGCCCGATATCCGGGTGAACGCCGTGGCGCCGGGCTGGGTGGACACCCACATGAACGACGGGCCGTTCGCCGACCCCGAAATCAGGGCCCGGGCGCAGGCTGGAATCCCCCTGCAGCGCATACCGCCACCCGAAGACCTGGCTGGACCGATCCTGTTTTTGGCCAGCGACCTGGCGCGGCACATTACGGGGGAGATACTGAACGTCAATGGGGGGGCGGTGTTGTGTGGATAGGGGGGAAGAAGTGGCAGGCCTCGGCGTAGCCGGGGGCAACGCCTACGGCGAGCCTGGCAGTAGCAATCGGCAGTCGTGGTTACAAAATGCGGTCGCCATAATCAGTCATGCTGAGCTTGTCGAAGCATGTGGCTTTCGCAGCATGACCTTAAACTAAGAAAACGCGGTAGCCCCCTTCGAGATCAATTCGGCGGAGTTTATCCTGAATCCGCCCCTCGGCGGATGAAGGGCTCGGGGCAAGCCTCAGGATGACGACCACCGCTCTCAATCAGTCGCCGGAACTACCCAATATCCAACTGCCAGACCGGCAGGCCCTTGTAGCGAGGGCTTACCGCATCGGGATTTAATTAATCTTCGAACAGTAGTATATATCTTCAGCCTTATCCAGGCGGCATTTCTCGATCATGGCCCTATCTAACTGCCGTACATAGCCGTCTACTTTGACCATAAATCCAACAGCTTCTAATCTATCTTTATAATCACGTCCATACATCCGTACATGGTCCCATTGGCCAAAGTGTAGCGCTCGGTCCTCGGGTGAGACAATGTTGGGGTCCTCATAGGTTTTATCGAGGGTCGGATCCAGGGGGACCTGTAGAATCGCCCAGCCGCCCGGTTTCAATATCCTGAATAGTTCCCGCATCGCTTGTTTATCATCGAGCACATGCTCCAGCACATGATTAGAAAGAATAACATCGAAGGAAGAATCTTCATATGGGATGTTCATAATGTCAATTTTATATTGGGCATATTGTGACTGAATGTCGGCGGATATATAGTCTAGATCAGGCAACATACTAAATCGCTTCTGGAACATATATTCCGGTGCAAAGTGCAGGACTTTTAACTGTTGCTCAAAGAAATTAGTTTGGTTTTCTAAGTATAAAGCCAGCAAGCGGTGTCTTTCGGCGGAATTACATCCAGGACAGATAATATTGTGCCGCTGGATCGTACCGCCGGAAAGGAATATCCTAAAATAGCGCAAACAACAGGGGCAAAAAAACTGATCACCACTATACAATTTGGCCCGGAATTGGAGATAGAAATCCCTCAGTCTTGAATGAATTATTTCGGGGAATAAAAACTTTACAACCTTAGTATGAATCATAAGCAGTCTAGTGAAAAAGTTATATGGTAAATGGTGTTCTAAAGCAACCGCTCATACTCCCCCAAATCCAGCTTCCACACCGGCACGCCGCAGTAGCGGTCCCCCTCGGGGCAGAAGGGTGTTCGCCCGGCCAGGGCGCGCTGGGTGCAGGGGGGCAGCAGGAACTTCCCGATGCGGGGGTGCACCTCGCTGACCTGGATGGCCTCGTCCACCGCCGCCCGCCAGATCTCCTCCTGGGCGTTATAGCACAGCCGCATACGCATTTTATGGTGCAGGTTCAGCAGGTCGGCCGACTCGGTGAAGCGCACCGCCACGGCGTTGGGTAGCAGGTAGTCGGCGAACTCCCGGGGCGTGCCCAGCTTCAGTAGCTTCGCCCGGGCCTCCCAGATGCGATCCATGGTTTCGCTGTACACCTGTCGGGCGGCCTGGTCCTGCTCTATCAGCGCCGGGGTGATGTAGTCCGGCTGT
>JACZSB010000230.1 GCA_022574435.1 Fidelibacterota bacterium | reverse complement strand
CTGGACCGAGGCGTGCGACCTGTTCTTGGCGGCGGGTTTCATTTCACCGGCGCGCTTCGCCGAAACGGTTCAAGAGCTACACTTGACGGCGGCGGATATGCCGGACGACTTGCGGCGGCGCCTGTTCGTTCTCGTGGGTGTGGCGGCCGATGTCGGCCTGGACGACTTGCAATCCAAGACGGAGGATATTTTGTGCGGGTTCGCGCCGGACGAATCCGACGACGTGCGGCGCGTATCGTTTTCGGCGGGAACCGACGTCAATATCCGCACGTACGCGAAGTGGGTGTCCGAGCACGCGGCAAGGGCGCTGGTGTTTCGCAGTGCGCGCAACGCGCTGACCGACCCACGACCCGATCCGATCAACTGGGACATCTCGCCGGATGGAAAAACGCTGGCCACAGCCGGGCATGGGGATGACATCCAACTCTGGTCGCTTCCCAGCGGGGAACAAATTGGAACCTTGGCGGGTCATAAAACGGCCGTCAGGGCGCTCACATTTATTAATGGGGGACGCGATTTAGTATCCCTGGGGTACGAGCAAAGTATCAAATTCTGGGACACGGCAACCTGGCAGGAAGTGCGAACCGTTCGGTCAAATTTACCCGCTGCGCGTGGTCTTGCCTTCTCGCCCACGGCGGAGCTTGCCGCTGTTAGTCTGGAGGGCAATGTACAGCTCTGGTCAGTGAAAGATTGGACGCTGCTAAGGGAATTTCCCGTTAGCACCAAAGTGATAAACGGAATGGCATTTTCGTCGGATGGGCAGTGGCTGGCGGTGGGTGCGGCCGATAAGAAGATTAGGGTTTGGGAGCTTCCGTAGATGGCTGGAAGTGCGGACTATGGATCGAGTAGGGGAAGATCATCGATATAAAGATCATAATTGCCCTGTATTGGACCGTCCGCCACCGGGTCGGCACATGGTTGCCCAAATAGCGTGAGCCAGCCATCGGCGATCGATCCATCGCAATAAAGAGCCACCTGATCGAGGCCGCCAAGCAACGCGGCTTCCAGAAAATCGGCTTCGCCACCCCTGAGGCGTTGGTCCCCGAGGGTGATAACTTCAAGGCCTGGCTGGAGCAGGGCCGTCAGGGCGGCATGCAGTGGCTGGAGCGGCGGCAGGCCGAGCGCACCGACATCCGCACCTACTATCCCCCGGTAAAAACCGTCGTGGTGCTGGCGATGAATTATTTCACCGGCCAGCCATCTGCCACCCCGCTTCCGCCGGCTGTGGCCACTTCTTCGGATCAACCTGCCCCTGCTACTGCCACTGCCACTTCTTCCCCCCGCTGGTCGAACTACGCCTGGGGGGACGATTATCACCGGCTGATTAAAAAGCGCCTCAAACTCCTGCTGACGGACCTGGCGGCGGCCTTCCCCGAGGTGGCGGGAATCGCCTGCGTCGATACCTCGCCGGTAATGGAAAAAGCCTGGGCCCAGCGGGCCGGGCTGGGCTGGCCGGGAAAGCATACCAACCTGATTACCCGCGACTACGGTTCCTGGGTGTTCCTGGCCGAACTGCTGTTGGATGTGGCGTTGGAGCCCGATCAGCCCTTTGAGGAGGACCTGTGCGGCAGCTGCACGGCCTGCCTGGAGGTCTGTCCCACCGGTGCTCTGGACCAGCCCTACCAGATCGACGCCCGCCGGTGCATATCATACCTGACCATCGAGCATCGCGGGCCCTTCACCGCGGAACAGGCCGGCTGGGTGGGCGATTGGCTCTACGGCTGCGACCTGTGCCAGGAAGTTTGTCCCTGGAACATAAAGTTTGCCCAGCCATCACCTGAGACCGCCTTCCAACCCCGGGAGTTTATCAGCAGCTTCGATCTGCAGCGTTGGCGGCAGGTGGACGCCGGTGAATGGGACCGGCTGTTAAAGGATAGCGCCGCCCGGCGGGCCGGCTATGAGGGACTGGGGAGGAACATCCAGGCGGTAACGGCCAATGGAACTGAAAGTAGGTAGTGTCTCCAAACCCTGCGGCTCCCGATCCAAAGCGGTTGACAATCTCTCGGGCCTGCTCTAACTTTCTGTGGCCTGATCCAGTGGGCGAAAAACCGGCGGCAGATAAGATGCCTACGATTGTGGTATTTAAATCCGGCGGCGGCTTTTGCAACGGGGCAGGGATGTATGAATCGGTAGCGCCCCGCAACCATCTGGAGTAGGCCGGCGCTCAGTCCCGGGCGCTGGAACGCCTGTTGGCCAGGCTAATTTTATTAATCAACTAACCGGTGAAGAAATGTTCGGCAAGACCCACAATGTGTTGATAACAGCAGCCCCGATCATCCGGGGCCGGTTAGATGATGCGGCCAAGTTCGGCTTGGACCATAGGCATGTCCTGATTTTCTACGGCAGGTTGAGTCTCAACGCAAGCCCAGGACAGTGATGACCTCAGTCGACCAACTTCTGGAAACTTTCAGCGGCACCACTCCCATAATGCCGCTGCCTGATTTTGTCTTCTTCCCCCATACTGTGCAGCCCCTCCATTTCTTTGAGCCCCGCTACTTGGATATGCTGCAGGATTGCCTGGCCGATGAGCACCTGGTCACCATTCCGCTGCTGAAGGAAAAAGGGGCGGAAAAGACCGGCCAGCCCCCGCCGTTTCACGAAATCGCCACCATGGGCTATATCAACCGGGCGGAACGATTGAATGACGACACCTACCAGGTTCTGATCACCGGGTTGGTGAAAGTACAGGTTGTGGAGGTTGATTCCACCAAAGCCTACCGCCGGGGAGCGATTACCCCGGTCCCGGAGTTTAGCCACGTGACCGACGGCCAAAAGAAGTTGCAGGGCACATTGCGCCTGTTCAAGGCTGTCCTGGAAAAGGCCCACTCCGGCTTCAACCTGGAAATTTTCACTGAGGAAGGAGTTTCGGTGGAGATGACGACCCACAGCATCATCAGCGCCCTGCCAATCGAACCCGCCCAGAAGCAGAAAATGCTGGAGCTGCAATCGTTGGAATTAAGGCTGGAGATCCTGTTCAATTTCCTCCAGAGCGGACTGCATTCTATCCGAGCCCTCGAGCGATTTAATCCCCTGATGCCTACCAATCCGCTCTGGAATTGAAGAGCTTCGAGTTCTGCACCCAGCCCCGCCGTTGGCGGGATCGCATGGGGCATCTAGTATCTAGTATCTAGTTTGGAGTATCTAGTTCAAGAGCCGGGACCTGTCCGGCTGGCCCGGTCAGACGAGCGATGCGGGCCGCGCTAAAATATCCTATTACACGATTTGTTTCTTTATTATATTTAGTGTTATCAGTCAGTACTTCTAAAGTGATTGGACACCGGAGCAGAAACCACTCACTGAGAATTACTTTGGGAATATATTATCCACGTTGACAAAGGAGGTCACCATGCAGGTTAGGACCGCAATTCTAATGGGCACAGCGCTGATACTGGCGCCATTATGCCTCTTGCAGGCACAGATACCCCGCACACTTTCCTACCAGGGCATAGTCACCGACGCCGCTGGTGATATAAAGCCCGACGGCAGCTACAGCTTCGCCTTTAAGCTGTACGATGTCTCCAGCGGAGGTACAGCCTTATGGACCGAGTCCAAGACCCTTTCGGTAAAGGATGGCCTGTTCTCCACCGCACTTGGAGATCAGGTGGTTTTCCCTAGTTCGCTCGCTTTTGATCAACCCTATTGGCTGAGCATTAAAGTGGGTAGTGAAGCGGAGCTATCCCCCCGCACTCCTCTAACGAGCGTAGGCTATAGCTTCCATGCCTTGCGGGCCGATACGGCCGAATATGCTCGGCAAACGCCTACAGGTGAAGGGCTTACCTTGCCATATTCTGGGACTAATACAGCTAATGAAGATGCGTTTAGTATCACAACAACTGGTACAGGTTGGGCAATACGTGCGGTATCAAGTAGTGGCGGAATATACGTAACAACTGATGGTTTGGGTAAGGTGGGGTATTTTGAAATAAATAATCCTAGCAATAGTAATCAAGCTCTAAGGGTAAATACAACTGGTACGGGCAATGCAGGATACTTTCGGATAAATAACACGAGTAGTGATGAGGAAGCAATTTTTGCCCAAACTACTGGCACCGGGTATGCAGGTTATTTTTCGGGCGACGTCTACACAACGGGCAGTTATCAAGGCTCAGATATTCGCTGGAAGCGCAACATCACATCCCTCGAAGGTGCGCTGGAAAAGGTTCTGGCCCTTAGGGGCGTTCAATTTGAGTGGAATCTGGATGATTATCCCGATAGGGGCTTCCACGAAGGGAAGCAGATCGGATTTATCGCTCAGGAGGTAGAAGAAATATTGCCGGAGCTGGTCCGTGAAAACAAGGACGGTTATAAGGCGGTAGATTACCCAAAGATAACTGCCGTTCTGATGGAAGCCATCAAGGAGCAACAGAAGCAGATTGAGCAGCTGAAAGCAGCCGTTGCCGCCCTGCAGGGCCAATTCGATGTGGCGTTGAGGGAGTAAGGGCATAAATCGGAGAGTAATATCATGAAAAAATTACTATTCTGCTGCTTAAATGGTTGGATGATTCTCTTCTTCCCAAGGGGTCTTTGGTCCCAATCCAGCGCCATTCCCTGGTCTTCATTCAGCGGGGGTTTTGGTGCAGCCAGCTCTACGAATACTACCGTGCAGTCAAGCACCGGCGAGATTGCGGGCACTTCTGAGGGAGGGAATACCATCGTAAAGAGCGGTTTTCTGGTCGTGAGATTGCAGCCAGGCTCAATAAACGCTATAGATGTGACCGAAAGTCTCCCTACGACCTACGCACTCCGGCAGAACTACCCCAACCCTTTCAACCCGTCAACCACCCTGCGCTTCGCCCTGCCTCAGGCCACAGAAGTGCGATTAGTGGTATACGACCTTCAGGGCCGGGAGGTGGCCCGGCTGCTGAACCAGCGGGTGGAGCACGGCTACCACCAGGTGACCTGGAACGGGCGGGAC
>JACZSB010000229.1 GCA_022574435.1 Fidelibacterota bacterium | reverse complement strand
TTGCCACCGGCCCCTTTGGCGTGTGGGTATTCGATACCAACGGAACCGTGCTGGACACCATTATGATACCGGGCCAGACCGCCAACTGTACTTGGGGCAACGCCGATGGCAGAACCCTCTACGTCACTTCTGAGGATGCTGTCTACCGGGTGAGCAACATTTACCATAAATAAGGCCTATATTCCTCATCCCAATCAGTCTAAATACGTCTGGTTATTAGTGAATGTGCTGGGAATGCTACGAACCTGAATGTTCTGAGATATAGCCGTATTTTCATCGACCAACTGTTACAATGTCCAACCTTTACGATACCGATAATGCAAGAGATCATTGGCTGCGGGGTCATCCGGCACTGAAAGATTCTCGCTATCCCAGTTAATTTTCTTGCCTCCCAGCCGTACGGAAACGAGTCCTAATAAAACTGCTTCGGTCAATGGTCCGGCGAAATCAAAATTTGATCGTGTGGGGGTGCCATTTTTACAGGCTTCAATCCACTCTTGATGATGCCCAATGGACCGGGGCAGTGTCTTGGGTGGCCGGGCATATTCCTGCATATTTGATTCCGGTATTAATCTCGGGTGTTCGCCCCCCCATCCGGAAACTAACATTTTGCCTTTATCGCCTACAAATAACATCCCATCCTCCTTTGGCAACTCCCTGCCATTTTCAAGCTCTTTGGGACGTTCCGGAAGAATGCCGCCATCATACCAATGCAATGTTACCGGAGGCATTTCGCCACGGGCCGGAAACTCATAATGCACCACGGATGCCAAGGGGAAGGTCTCTTTAAAAACGGGGGTCGAGCTGGCATGCACACTGGTGGGAGCCCCGAGCTTTAAAGCGGAAAAGGCAGGAGCGAGATTGTGTATTCCCATGTCGCCTAGCCCGCCTTCGCCAAAATCCCACCAACCGCGCCACAAGAATGGGACATAGGCCGGGTGATAAGGACGATGGGGAGCCGGTCCCAGCCACAAGTCCCAATCCAGAGTCGAGGGTATTCCAGGTTTATCGAGAGGCCGGTCCAACGCCTGCGGCCACCACAATTCCTGTGTCCCCAGTCTAGTCGGGCGATCGGACCAGACATGCACTTCATGGACCTGCCCTATGGCGCCGTCCCAGATCCATTCATTGATCAATCGGTTGCCTTCATAAGCCATGCCCTGGTTGCCCATTTGAGTTGCCACCTTAGCTTCGCGGGCAGCTTCTGCAATTTTTCGAGCTTCGAAAATTGTGTGTGTCAGAGGTTTTTCGCAGTACAGATGCTTCCCCATTTTCAGCACATGCATTGATATTATCGCGTGCGTATGGTCCGGCGTCGCCACAACCACGGCATCGATCCCTTTTTCTTTTTCGAGCATAACCCGGAAATCACGATATCGTTTAGCCTTTGGATAGCGGCTAAAGGTCTCTGCCGCATACTCCTGGTCCACATCACATAGGGCCACAATATTTTCACCCGCCAACGCTAACTGTTCCAAATCCCACGCGCCTTGTCCCCCAATACCGATAGCGGCAATATTGAGGGTGTCGCTTGGGGCCTTATAGCCTTTGCCGCCTAAGACATGCCTCGGAACGATCATGAATGAAGAGACCGCGGCGGAGGATAGACCTAAAAACTTTCTTCTGTTCATTTTTTTCATTAGCTGCTCCTAGAACATATACATATTGGGTTGTCGAACGGCGGAACTCCGGTGCGGCCCACACGGCCTAGCGGGCCAGTGTTCCTGGTCAGCGATTGGTTAGCTCGCTTAGACGCGCTTTGCATCACGGCCGGTGGCCGAAGCTACCCGTCGATATATTTCTGGGTCACCCGGCCTGTCGCCTTATCCTGCAGGATCAGACGCACCTTTCCATCAGGCAGTCGCTCCCGCTTCACCAGCAGTTGGCCTTCATGCTCCGATGTTGGGGGACTGATTTTAGGCGTATGTGCCGCGCCGCGCCAATCGACTAACTCAATCGGTTCCCACTGTCTGCTTTTGGCCGATCCGTAGCATGCGTCCAGAATGGCATTGACCACATAGCCATCATAGAAGGTTTCCATGGGCTCACGGTTAGAGTCCATAGCATCAAACATATCGGTGAACATATCGACATATCCGAGCTCACTGGTTTCATCGCCCACGGGGAACAGCCAACCGCTCTCACTATCCGTTTTCTCCGCGACATAGCCACCACCACTACGGGTATACATCTCGAATCCGGTGCGGAGGAAATGATTGATCCAGATCGTTCCTTCGGTGCCCGACACTTCATCGCGTAAATCCATGCCACCCTTGAATCCCCAACTCACCTCAAACTGGCCGATGGCGCCGTTGTCGTAGCGCACCAAAGCAATAGCGTGATCCTCCGCCTTGGTGGGATGCACCAACGTGTCGGCCCAGCACATGGCCTCAACCGGGCGCACGTCCTTGCCGATGAAGTCACGGCATATTTCAGCGCAATGGCAGCCCAGGTCGATAATAGCTCCGCCACCGGCTTTTTCCATATCCCAGAACCAGGCGGAATGGGGGCCGGAGTGGGCCTCCCGTGATCGGACCCAGAGCACATCGCCAATGGCTCCATCCTTCACAGACTGCAACGATTTTAGGGATTTGGGATCATAGACCAGATCCTCCAGGTACCCGTGGAAAACACCGGCCCTTTCCACCGCGTCCAGCATCCGTTTAGCCTCAGCAGCGGTACGACCCAACGGCTTGGTGCAGAGGACAGCCTTGCCGGCCTCAGCAGCTATAATTACAGCTTCCTCGTGCAGATGGTTCGGCAGGCCGATCACCACCACATCCACCTCTGCATCCTCGATGGCCGCCCGCATGTCGGTGGTCGATTTGGGGATACCCCACTCTTTGGCGAAGGCTTTGACCTTGGCCGCATCACGGCTATATACCATTGCGACTCGATCCCGGCGGCGTTGACCATGGAGGGTCATAGTGTAGAACATCCCAATCAGGCCGGTTCCCAGCATTGCAATTCTGTGCGACTTGGACATAGGCTACCCCTTTACTGCTATGTAGAATTCATTTGGGTTTGAAAGTTACAATTAATTGGAAAGCCAGAAATCTGATATAAAATAGAGCTCGGTCAATCCCGTGTTATGGCAATTTACGGTACCGCCGGATTGGCTCCACTAGTCCCGGATTGTCTATTCGGTAATGCGCTCGTTCTAGTGACACCACCGGTAGCTGCGGCTATGGGTGATCAAGTATTTTAGCAGCATAAGTTTCGAGTGCCGAGTTTCTGGTTTCGGGTTGAAACGGCCATTGCAATAGAATAATAATTACGCATTTACCCATTCCGGGTCCAATTGTACCCAAATTGGGTGCGACGATCAAGGATTGGGGTTTGTGGGCACAAAACATAGAATTCTGAGGATACGGGGACACACAAAACCCGGAGCAATAATCAAAATCCGCTAGTTATACCATAGATGGACCCTATTTAGAGATAACCCTAACTTATCTATTGTATAATAGCAATTTGTTTCTTACCTTCATCTGCCCCTATTGTTTGCCAGAGGATTTCAAAAGTAGTACCAAGAAACTACGCTCACTGGAGGAATCAACAATGTATAGACTCTTATCCCTAATCTTAATAATCGGTATGTCAATGCTAACATATCTACCAGCACAAGTCCCGAAAACGATCTCATACCAAGGAGTGTTAACTGACAATGCAGGCACTATCGTAACTGACGGCAGCTACAGTTTCGCCTTAAGTCTCTATAATGTCCAGTCAGGAGGTACCGCTCTTTGGACAGAAACCAAATCCATCACGGTAGCAGATGGACTTTTCACCACCGCGCTTGGTGATCAAGTGGCATTTCCGGCGTCGCTAACTTTCAATCAGCCGTATTGGCTGGATATCCAAGTGGATGGCGAGCAGCTCTCTGATCGGATTGCGCTACTAAGTGCACCATATAGTATCAGAACGGCACGGGCAGATACTAGTCTGATAGTAATCTCTCCTGAAGAAGCTCCCTACGGTTCTGTGATTAAAGCAAAATATTTAAAGGTAATAGCTCCGAGCGGTGCAGCTGCATATTTCAGTTCTGAAGATGGGAGTTCTGACGCACTAACGGTTAGTCATGCTGCCCCTGGAGGGAATGCTATACAGGTTGTACAGGGTCTGAGTGAAAATAATAATCCTGCTATCAATGTAATAAACTTTGGTGGGGGAGAAGCACTCTACCTTGTAACAGAAGAGAACACGAATAGCGATCCCGTTATCTATGCGATGACATACGGTACTGGGCGCGCTGCCTACTTTGAAGGCAGAATCTATACTCATGGCGTTGACGAACCTTCGGATATCAGATTAAAACGGAATATCTCCACATTGAATAGTGCTCTATTACATGTACAAAAATTGCGAGGCGTTCAATTTGAATGGAACCGGGAGGACTACCCGGACCGCAATTTCAAGCCCGGCAAGCAGTATGGCTTCATCGCTCAAGAGGTCGAACAAGTGCTGCCCGAGTTAGTGCGGGAAGATCAGGACGGCTATAAAGCTGTTGATTACCAGAAAATGACTGTATTTCTGGTTGAGGCGCTAAAAGAGCAGCAGAAGCAGATTGAGGAATTAAGTGCCGCTGTGACTGCACTGCAGGCACAATCAGATATGGCTTCAACAGATTAAGTATGGGGAGGCTGATTATGAATAGGCAACTTGCTATAGCCCTGCTCGGACTGATGATCTGCGCATCACCCGGTCTGTTGAGAGCACAGAATAAAGCCATTACTTGGTCCACGTTCAGCGGCGGATTCAACGTTTCCACATCCGCGACGAGGCAAGTTAAGTCGCAGGCCGGTACGGTGGTAGGTACGACTGAAGGCTCAACGACCATGTTAGCCAGCGGTTTTCTGGCTGGTCTGCTCCCTGGAGGCATAGCATTGGTAGAGGATATCAAGGGCTTGCCTGGGGCTTT
>JACZSB010000228.1 GCA_022574435.1 Fidelibacterota bacterium | reverse complement strand
CGTTGTGGTGACCCAACTAGCCGAATGGGGGATCGACTGGAGCTTCGACTGTTCCGGCGAGGGCCGACTGGGTCACCGCGCCGCCCGCGTACGCCTCATCCAGGGTCGTAACTACCCCAATCCGTTCAATCCCAGCACTCAGATCGCTTATACCCTTACGGAACCGGCGATGGTGGAAGTGGCCATCTACAACCTCACCGGCCGTCTCATGCGCTCTTACCATCAGGGTAGCCAACCGGCGGGCAGCTACTCCGTTTACTGGAACGGCCGGACCGCTGACGGCCTGCCGGCGCCATCGGGGGTCTATTTCTACCGCATCCAGGCCGGCAATGAGGTTTTCACTGATCGTATGCTGCTAATGAAGTAGCGAGCAGCCCGGCGATCACCTCGCCGATAAAAAAGTGGATCATAATGGATGGGACGGTTGGCGCCGTCCCATCTGCTTTTAAGGCACTTGGGGAGACCGCTTTTTGAGTGACGGTATTAAATTAGATGTGAATTAGTGCCACACCACGATTCGACGTGATGAAAATACTATCCACCAAGGCCATCGTGACCGCCATAATCCTGGCCTGCTTGCCGTCCATCGCTAATGCCGGGATCACCAGCACAGGCCCTGTATCGCCCACCTTCGCCCGCCAGTGGCGCTGGCTGGACCGGGACTGGGGCGGCGCCATGGTGCCGGGGCCCTTCGTCAGTTACGCCAATCTCTATTTAAGCCGCTATGACAGCCGCGACATCGCCATCTGGCAGGAGAATGAGCTGCGGCTCTATGGGGATCTGCTAATGCGATCGATTCGGCGCCCCCGTTATCTGCTGCTGGAGGCGACCGCCTACCCACTCGCCGGCATTTCGGCTTGGCTGCCAACGGCAGCTCCGGCGACGTACCGCCGTTTTAACCTGGGCAACGAATTCAACTTGATCCGTAGCCTGGGCGCCGGTTTACAGGAACCGTGGTCTGTCAGCCTCTTTCTGGGTCAGATTGACGACTTCTGGCAACTCACCGATGACGATCAATTGGTGGTGGCCTCCTCCGGCATCTCCGGCCTGGTAGTAACTGGTGGCTGGCAGCAACTTTTTAATAATGCGGTTGTGCCGGCAGGTTGGCTTAAAGCGGAGTGGAAACTCAAGGGGCAGGGCAGCCAGCGCGGCCGTAAACGGTTTTGGAACCTGAATGTGGGTTACCGCTGGTACGGCCTGCGGGAAGTGGATAATGCCTTGGTGCTCTCATTCCGACGACAACAGACCGACCTCGACCGGCTGGATTGGGGCCTTATCCACAACACTAGTTCAGTTGTGGAGCTGCAGTTGCCGCCCGGCCGGGCCGCTGACGGATTCACCCGCATCCGCCTGGAGTACGGTAAGATGTTTCCCCTGTGGAAGGCCTTGGTAGGTTTGAAGATAGGGTATATCCTGGAAAATAGACGCGAGTACAACACATTTACCAAGACCTTCAGCGCCAAGCGCGTGCCGCAAAGTGAAATATTCATCCAGCCGGTAGTGATTTTTTAAAATTTTCCCGTACCGGCCCCTGCATACCTCCCTCCTTAACCGCAGCCGCCGGCTCCCTGACGATCCCGCGCCAATAAAATAATCTATTATTGCACTTGCCTCTCTTGGATATATAGTATATATTATACTAATCTATATAGTAGTATGAGGGTAATATGACTACGTCGGTAATCGATCTGATTTTACTCGGCCAGGTGATTCGAAAACCGCTGGGTGCCTACGACCTGGCCCATCTGCTGCATAAGCACAACCTGAGCGATATGGTCAGGATCAGCAAACCGGCCATCTACAGCAATATACGCAAGCTGCTGGAGCGGGGCTACCTGGAGGGCCGGATCACCAAGACCCGGCGGCGGCCGGAGAAACGGGTGTGCTATCCCACGGAAAAGGGCCGGGCTCGCTTCCAGGAGCTCATGGCACACTTCGCTGCGCAGCCGGTTAGGTATCACTTCGATTTCAACGCCTTGATAATATCCGTTTCCCAGCTACCGCGGGAGGCAGGCGAACCGTTGCTGGAGCAATTGCGCACAGGCTTAGAGGAGCAGCGGCGGTTGCTCAAGGAACGGTTGAAGGCGCCTGAGGAGATATCGTTCGCCGGCCAATCTGTAATACGGCAGCAATACCTTTTGAACGAGGCGCTGCTTAAGTGGTTCAAGGAATTCAGGGGTGAGCACCGCGCCCGGATGAGAACAAGTAATCAGTAGTTATGGATATTGGCAATAGTAGTATATAATATAGTATAAATGGTGAAAGAGACACCAGCCCGCCCGGCAGCAGGCTGAAATGGATGCAGCCCTATACCTGCTGAAGAACCCTCTGTGACAGCCGCCGAGGATGGATGACAACCGGCCTTGCCTGGATCCGGACAGATCAAATTGCCAGGCCAGTTAATTGTTATTTGCTGTCTGCGGGAGTGAAAATCGCACAAACCATTTAAGTAGCACCGATATTACCTATATCCCACTGGCACGCGGTTTCCTGTATCGTAGGGCTGTTCTCACGGCGAAACCTGACGGCTATCATAGACTACTACCCCGCCGGTTGCCGGAGGTACGGCCGCTCTGGGTAGACCGGGCGGTTTTCCAATCCGCCGGCTGGCGGACTGGACACCCACTGCTGCGGGGAGGCGTTGGCGGTGGTTGCGTCTATGGAGTAATCGGAGATATTCAAGACCTGCCAGAGAACTCAGTTTACCAGTCGGCGGTTCAGCGGCGTGCTGCAGGTGACATTCGCATAGGCATGGATTACTGGGGGGGGTCTTTGAAAACAGCTTTGCGGAACGGCTCTGGCCTCGCCCGTGGCTACGACCAGGGCGGTAGGTGAAGTAAGAGGAAGTATACCTGAAAGATCACCGGACCACGGCAGAAATACTCCTTGGTCTGACAAGCTATTTTGAATTCCATAGCACAGAGCGACTACACAGGCGCTAAACTACGGTACGCCTCCAGAGATTTACCAGTTAGGTGCTAGCATT
Organism: Fidelibacterota bacterium; assembly: GCA_022574435.1. Taxonomy (GTDB): domain Bacteria; phylum Fidelibacterota; class Marinisomatia; order SCGC-AAA003-L08; family TS1B11; genus JACZSB01. Next base: position 1,940 of record JACZSB010000228.1, on the reverse strand, counting down.
ACTTTTAGACTGGTGAGCGCCAGCTTATCCCAGCGTGAAATTCATCGGAGGAATTGGGGGAAGCTTACTTGCCCCTGCCAGGATTGGTTTCTCTTGAAACGTTCTTGATCTTTTCCCAAGTTCTTAATCCGCCCATGCCAAGCATGGCCAACACTAACTCAAAAAGGCCCTCGGTCGGTATTTGAGGCAAATTATTAACACCAATTTGAAAGTTCGCAATTACCCAAATTGCGATTGGCTGGATAATAAAGGCCCACAGTATTCCGATGCCGCAGACCCATCCAATGAACGGCCTCCACCCCGCGACAAAGATGCTGCTATGGCCGGCTTCGATCTTATTGATTTCGGCCTGAGCCTGATTGGCCTGAGTTACAGCCTGCCGCAGCTCCTTTTCAAATTCTGCTTTAGCTGTTGCTCGCGCTTTTGGATCTGGTATCAGATCAACCAACTTGTCCACAATTGGACCAACCACTGGAGCAAGAAAATTCCACATACCTTGGCTTCCTTAGTTTGATTAAGTAGTTTACTATATATAATATGGCATAGTCAATAATATTAGTCAATATGCAAATTATAGCGGCGATTACTGGGCTAATTGCGTAATTTGTGTCCGGGCAAGACACTGTACACCTTTGACCGATAGCACGCGTCCGCTACGATATTGAATATTTGAGTAGATTGGGAGGATCAATAGCTAACCGGATGGGATACAGTCAACCTGGTTGAATTACTTTCCTGAACGACAGTTTTGCCCTCCTAGTCTCGAAGGTTATCTAAATTCCTCATTACCATGAGCGGCCTCCAGAGACCATGAATGAAACCCGCCCCCGTACCGCCCTGCTGGTGGGCGCCAGCGGCCTGGTGGGTAGCCACTGCCTGAAGGCCCTGCTGGCCCGCAGAGAATACCAGGTGGTCACCGCCCTGGTACGCCGCCCGTTGCCCATAGAACACCCAAAACTGGTGCAGCAAGTGATCGATTTCGAGCAGCTCGAAGAGCGGGAGGGGCTATTTAAGGCTGAGGATCTATTCTGCTGCCTGGGCACCACCATGAAAAAAGCCGGCAGCCAGGAAGCTTTCACCCGCGTGGATCATGATTATCCGTTGGAGATCGCCCGGCTGGCGGCGCGGCAGGGGGCACGTCAGTTCCTGATGGTGAGCGCTCTGGGCGCCGATACCAGTTCCCGAATATTCTATAATCGCGTCAAGGGCCAGGTCGAAGAAGCAATCTCGGACCTAGCCTTCGAGGCAGTACACATATTCCGGCCTTCGCTGATAATGGGTCGCCGTCCCAAATTCAGGCCGGTGGAGTGGCTGGCCATGATCCTGGTGAGCACAATAAAGCCGTTGATGATCGGCCCCCTGCGGCGCTACCGCCCCATAAAGGCAGCCATCATCGCCAAGGCCATGGTGGGCATTGCCCTGGAGGACCGCCGGGGCGTCAACCTGTTCGAGTCGCACCAGATTCAAGAAAATTATGATCGACAAGTACCCGCGGCCGGCCACAGCGGGAGGTAGATCCGGGTTCGATGGGCGTGCGGTTGGCGAATGGACCGGTCAAATCAGGCTATTGAGCGCTGCTACCGTTTACTTTTCCCACTGCGCATTATAATTTCGCGTTAGATGTGCCATCCCAATTTTTTATTATTAGTTCCGGCCAAGCGCTACATCCACGCAATATCGATTTAATTAATGCGAGGTTCGCATATGATCCGTTTGCTTCTGCTTTCCGCTACCGTCACCTTCGCCCAATCAGCGGCTTTTGACGACACCTTTACCGGCCGCACCCTGCGCCTGGACTATTATCACAGTGGCACCTTCGACGAGGAACATGTCTCCCTGGACCAGGTGCGGCTGGAAGGCCCCTGGCCCGGCAGCCGTGTGCAGCTGGTGGACCGCACCAACCGGGGCAAGTACCTGTTCGAAGTAATCGATGCTGCTTC
>JACZSB010000227.1 GCA_022574435.1 Fidelibacterota bacterium | reverse complement strand
GTACGAAACGATCATAAATAATTCATTAATCCAGCAGTCATTCATTAACAGGCAATACATTTATGAAGCGGTGAATGATGCCTACTGCAAAGCTAAAAGACTGCGGCGGGAGGATATCATAGGCAAAACGGTATCGGAAATCTGGGGCGCAAAGACATTTAAGGATACCATCGAATCCCACCTGAATAAATGCTTCCAGGGAGAGGAGGTGCACTACGAGGCGAAATTCCCATACAATGACGAGGAAAAACGATGGTTCAGCGTGTATTACTTCCCATATTCCGATGGTACGGGCCTGGTAACTAATGCCATTGTCATGTCGGAGGATATCACGGCACGCAAACAGGCGGAAGAGGCGCTGAAATCGAGCGAGGACCAGTTGCGTCAGTTACAGAAGATTGAGGCAGTGGGACAATTGGCAGGAGGTGTGGCGCACGATTTTAATAACCTATTGCAAGTTATTCAGGGTTATACAGAGATGGCTTTTGAGGAGACAGAACCGGGAAGCGCTATTCACCAACATCTACTTGAGGCGGTGCAGGCGATCGATAAAGCTGGAACACTAATCCGTCAGTTACTCGCTTTCAGCCGCCGCCAGGTTCTTAATCTTGTGACGTTGAATCTTAATGAAGTTGTACTTTCATTATCGAAAATGATTCACCGGGTTATCGGAGAGCATATCGAAGTAGAGATTATCTCACAGCCCGATTTGAATACTATCCGAGTTGATGAGGGTCAGACGGAGCAAATTTTGCTGAACTTATGCTTAAATGCCCGTGATGCAATGCCCGAAGGTGGAAAGATCACTATTGAAACTTTGAACAAGGAGCTGGATCAAGATTATTGCCGTACAAATTCATGGGCAAAACCGGGCCGTTACGTGGTTTTGGTGATTACCGATTCCGGATGCGGGATGGATAAAGAGACGCAGAGCCGAGTTTTTGAACCGTTCTTTACCACCAAAGAAGAAGGGAAAGGCACTGGCCTGGGACTGTCCACAGTCTATGGCATAGTTTATCAACACGAGGGGTTAATAGATATTTATAGCCAATTGGGCAAGGGCACTGCTTTTAAAATCTATTTCCCGGTAGTTGATACTGTTGATAAAGCACCCGATATTATCCCCACAACAATACCACGGGGAGGCACGGAGACTATCCTGTTCGCTGAAGATGATGAAGCGGTACGCAATCTTGCCATCCAGTATTTAGTGGGAAATGGGTATAGAGTGTTCGTTGCAAAAGACGGTGAGCAAGCAATACACTTGTACGATAAACATGTTGATGAAATCGATTTGGTGTTGCTTGATGTTGTGATGCCCAAAGGTGGCGGTAAGGCCGTCTATAATCATATTAACAAGAAGCAGCCACACCCACCAGTTCTTTTCTCCAGCGGGTATAGCATGAGCGTTCTAAGTAGTAACTTCGTTTTGCACGAAGGCAAACATCTGATCGAGAAGCCCTATCATAGGGATGCCCTACTAACAAAAATTCGGGAACTGCTGGACACATAATACGGTTCCGCAATGGTAAACCCGGGTTCCATATATTTTATAAATATGCGCTCATACGGACGAAATCCCCTGTCTGCAACCATGCTAACCAGTATCCGGCAGTTTAGGTAGTTGTGTAGAGGCAAAGAAGACCACTGCCCACTATTGGGCAATACTTTGAGGGGATTCAATCGATCACAGGGTTTCGCGGTCTGCGATCAACTCCTGGTTTGACATCCTAATGATCTAGTATAATAGAAGCGGCGCTGTCATAGTGGATTTGTACCTGTTCCGCAATAATTGGCAAGGTGGCGGGAGTCAGGTCCAGGATGTCCCACGCTTGGGCATCCAGTTTGGGGATATTTTTTTCGCACGACGCTCCCATCTTGAGCGTATGAGCAAGAATATCTGCAAAATGGATCACAGCAGCTGCCTTCTTAAATTGGGTGGCACTGCTTGGATTATGATGAGCCGCAACCATGCTAATTAGAAAAGCCGGTAATTTCCACATTCGTAATAGCCGGCCACCAAGGCCGGCGTGGTCGAAGCCAAGCTCCTTTCGTTCCAACTCGACGATCAGAGAATTTTGCCGCTCGCCCAACTGCAAAAGATACTTTATTTGCTGAGGTATTTGTTGCAATAGAATCAGCTGGCCGATATCATGGAGAATGCCGCCAAGGAAATAGCTCTCGGCGTTGGGCTGACGTTGCCGGATTGCCAATATTCTGGCGGTTACGCCACACGCGATGCTGTGTTCCCAAAACGATTTCATGTTAATGACGTCTTCGGGAATATCCTTAAATATTTGCATCATTGATGTAGCTAGAGCAAGATCGCGCATCGGTTTTAGCCCAATAATAGTCAAGGCTTTTTCAATTGTACCAATCTGACTCGGGTAGCCATAAAAAGCCGAGTTAGCCAGTCTAAGTATCCTGGCGCTCAGTCCGGTATCCTCCTGGATGATGGCGCCAATAGCCGCCATTGAACTGGATCGCTGGTCAACCGCCTCGTTGATCCTGGTATATATCAGTGGTAACGAAGCCACATTGTGTGCATTGCGCAAAATCTCGTCCCGACTTATTGCCATTATTTTTTGGCTCCACGAGATAGGTTCTTAACCTCTGTTTTTATGAATAACTCCATCAATTTCTTGATTGCCGGATGCTTACTATCGTTAAATCGAAAGATTGTCGCTCCAGTTTCCTGGGCTAGGCGCAATAACCGCGGGTCAAGTTCAGATTCTTCTGATTGAACTAGTTCCTCCTCGTTGACGTTTTCAATGTCCGCCTCGGCAATTTCCCATCTTTTAAAAATACCTATGTATTTTTCAGTGATTGTGCTGCCAGCAGTTAGAAGCACCTTGCCTTGAGGCTCTAAGACGTCGGCGTGCAGTACCATGCCCGGCTTCAAATTGTTTAAACTAATCAGACCCATTGAACGCTAACAAATTCAATTAATGCTAATTTATAAGTGCCTAGAATGTTTGATAAAGCGAATAAACGATTTTATTGTACAAGATATTTCGTCCCAGCTCTACCGACGGTGAAAATCGGTCTACTGTTTTTCCGGTTGCAGCTATAATTTGCTATATAAAGGTATCGGAGTGCAAGTGGCATTCTTCAACAAAAGATGAATGCTAATTTAACGATGGAAACCACGCTTCTCTCGTTATGGCGAAGAAGAATTTGAACCTATAACCTTCGAGCGCGGCACTCTAATATGATAATAACAATCAGTTACTATGCCACTGTGACCAGAGCATGGCCATTCCGCCGCCTGATACAGTGCTATCACGTGGGCAATTACAGGGTTGTTACAAGCTGCAAGCCACGGCCATTCGCAACCGACGCTGGAACAGCTGCAACGGCGGCTCAGCGAGGGCCGAGAGCATCCGGTTAGCAGGGCGCTGTTGATGCGGCCCACCATCGGCCGGCAGGGCTAATGATAGCCCGGCAGATTCAGTTCACGCGAAAGGGGCAGGCAGTACTGGAGACGGCGGCGGTCGCTACCGGTTCACCACGATATCCGCCACAAAGTCCACCCCGCTGATTACCACTGCCAGTGAATCGGGGCTGAGCACCTTCACCACCTGGTGATTGCCGTTGTCCCCGATCCATACCTCACCGGTGACCCCGTCCACAGCCATGCTATTGGGGTTGCTGAAGGCGTACGAGAGTATGGGGAAGGGAGCAATGTTGATATTGCTCTCCAGGAAGTACTGAATGCTGCCATCGCTATTTAGCACCCACACTTCACCCTTGACGTTGGAGAGCACCTGGGAGGGATTGGTCATAGTTATGGGAGTGTTTCGTGAATACGTCCCGGTGCCGCTGGAATAGGTCAGCCGCTCGATCTGGTTGTGGTATTGATCGGCTATATAAAGGGTTGCGTCGGACAGTCGGCGGCTGCCCAGGCCGCTGGGGAAGTTGAAGATGGGATCCCCAAGTGCATCGCGGTAGACAATTACGCCCGGATCGCTCACCGAATCGGGCCATGCCTCCAGGGCGTTCAACTGTATAACGCTATTATCGCCAACGTCGGTGATCCATACCGTGTGGTTATTCTGGTTGATGGTGATAGCCCGCGGCTGCTTAAAACCGCTAACCCGGTGTACCGGCGGCCCCGCAGACCAGGTGTTGTATATTAGCAGGGCGCTGTCCGCTTCACTCAGCACCCACAAAGTTCTGGCATGGATGGCCAGGTCCACCACGTTGGGTGCGTCGCTAAAGACAGCCTCAGTGTTGCCTTCCGGGTCCAGTTTTACCACTACCCCGGCAGTGTAATCGCCCACATAGCAGCCGTAATCCTGGGTGATGTCGTTAGTCACTGCCCGCGGTTCTTCAAACGGATGGTCGGAGGTCAGGATAAAATCACCCAGGTCTGTGTATTTGGATACAATGGCCTGCTCGCTGTCCACCACCCAGATGGTGCCGGCTTCTTTGTAGACCAGCACTTCCAGGGTGTCGCTGGAAAAATAATTCTGCTCATCCGAAACCACTACAAATAGCTTGTAGATGCGCGAAAATGCCAGTTCGGTCTCCCTCGGCGCGGTCCAAAGAGCGATGTTATCCTCTGGGGAGGCATGATCGAAACTGCCTGCCCCGGCCTGGGTATTGAAGGAGTAGGTCAACTGCTCTTCATCCGGTTCCACTGCGATGCATTCCAGCTCGATAGTGCCACCCATGAGTACGTATGGTGATTTATTAGCAAAGCCGGTCACTTCAAATAAACTGATTTCCGGCGCGGAATTCACAACCGTGATGGTGCGCTTGGCCGAGTCAATACCGTTTGAGATGCCATCGTCAGCCACTGCGGTGATAATTACGTCCCCCAACGAAAGCGGGGCGGTCCAGCTCACTTCCTCACCAGTCTTATTTGCCAGGATGCCATCCGTAACAGACCAACTGATCCGAATCACGGCGTTCTCATCGGGGCCTTCCA
>JACZSB010000226.1 GCA_022574435.1 Fidelibacterota bacterium | reverse complement strand
TCAGTTGGTTGACGGTCATGAGTAGGATAAATATAGACCTCGATGCCCTGTTCCCGAGCGTAGCGGGCGCCGGGGCATTGCGGCTTATCGGTCACCACCAGCGCCACTTGGGCCTCGATCCGACCCGCCAAAATCGAAGCCTGGATCGCGCGAAAGTTGCTCCCGCCCCCGGATATGAATATGGCCAACTTTTTCACCGCGCCAGCCCTTCAGCTGCCAGCTGGGAGGGAGCCAGTCGCTCCTGAATCTCGGCCAGGATGGTTTCCAGTCGCTTTTCGTCACGAAAAATGTTGAAGCGGTTAGTATCGACCACCATCACCGGTTCGCGCTCTTTTATGCGCTTTATCCATTGGTCGTAGGCCACGTTCAACCGGTGCAGATACTCCGGATCGATGGAACGCTCGAAGTCCCGGTCCCGGCCCCTGATGCGCGACAGCAGGGTATCGGTCGAGGCCTGTAGATATATAATCAAGTCCGGCTTCCGTAGAAATGACGTCATAATTGAGAAAAGGTTCCGATAGTTATCCCAGTCCCGCTGGGTCATATTCCCCATCTCATACAAGTTGCGGGCAAAGATTTCAACGTCTTCGTAGATGGTGCGGTCCTGGACTACCCCGCCATCGTATTTGGACATGTCGGAATGGGTCCGGAAGCGGTGGTGCAGAAAATAGATCTGTAACTGGAAGCTCCAACGGTGCATATCGCCGTAGAAATCGGACAGGTAAGGGTTATCGATCACCGATTCGAAGTAGGATTTCAGCTGCAACCGCTCCGCCAGCGCTTTGGTGAAGGTGGTCTTGCCCACCCCGATATTGCCGGCCACACCGATGAATTTGTTCATGCCACCGCAGTCCCCTGAAGCACTCCGCCCTGCAGCTGTTGCAATCGTACCAGTTGGAACGGCTCCCTGCCGCTGCCGGTGCTGGCCACCCTGACGCGCAGGTAGTTATCGGTGAGCCCTTCCCACTGTCCGTTCCGGGGCTGGCCTTCGAAATAAACTTCCCGGGTCCGGCCGATGAAACTGAGCGCATAGGCCTCCCGCTTCCGGCGGCTGATGGCCCGCAGCAGCGCGCTACGCCGCTTACGCTCCCGCGGATCGACCGAGCCTTCCAGGCAGGCGGCCACGGTCCCCTGGCGTTCCGAATAGCGGAAAATGTGATGGTAGGTCAACGGCAAAGCGCTCACGGCCTGGGCCAGTTGGTTGAATTCGTCTTCGGTTTCACCTGGAAATCCGACGATTATATCGGCACCCACCGCCGCTTCAGGAAGTGCCGTGATCACCCGCTCCAGGGTGTCTTGATAATCCCGCAAACTGTACCGCCGGCGCATGGCCCCCAGGATCCGGTCGGAAGCGTGCTGCAACGGCAGGTGCAGGTGGGGACAGATATTTTCCCGCCCGGCCATAATTTCCAGCATCCGGGAGGTGACCAGCTGCGGTTCGATGGAACTGATCCGCAAGCGGCGCAAGCCCTCGGTCTCACTGATGCTAGCCAACAAATCGTGGAACACCAAGTCCCCCTCCCGCCAGGTGCCGATATTCACGCCGGTGAGCACCAACTCCCGGTAGCCGGCGTCCACCAGTCGGCGGGCCTCGCTCAGGCAACCGTGCAACGACCGGCTTCGGGCCCGGCCCCGGGCCGCAGGGATAATGCAGAAACTGCAATGGAAATCGCACCCGTCCTGGACCTTCAGGAAGGCCCGGGTCCGGCCGGTGGACGAGATGAAAGGCGATTCGTCATAGGTTTCGACCTCGTCGAGGCCGTCCACATATACCAGCGGCCGCTCGCCGCCGCCCCGTTCCAGTTGTTCCAGAAACTCCAACACCCGGTATTTTTCCCGGTTGCCAAGTATCAGGTCCACGCCCTCCAGGCTGGCAATTTCATCCGGTTTGAGCTGCGCATAGCAGCCCGCCACCACCAACCGGCCTCCTGGTGAAGCCACCCTGGCCTGCCGAATGGCCTGCCGGCTTTTGGCATCGGCCTCACCTGTCACCGTGCAAGTATTGATAAAGGTCAAATCGGCCGCCTGGCGAAAGGGCACCACCTGGCAGCCTCGCTCCTTAAATCTGGCCGCAATAGCCGCCGTCTCAGCTTGGTTAAGCTTGCAACCCAGGGTATGGAAACTCACCGTCTGAATGCTCTCAATCGGCAGCGCTTCCTGCGGCGTAATCTCTGGATGTGGGGCGGGCAAAGCTACCCCTCGTGAGTTCGGGGTTGGTGTCTGTGTGGCCGGAATTGGCGGGCAGGCCCGTTATAAGCCATACCCGCAATCACAGAGAAAATCCTGGGTATTTGCGGTCCGAGGTGATATGCGGCCAACTGCTGGTAACGTTTAATCCATAAAGTTAGTTCTGACAGCAAATGAAATGGAAATTAATTCAGCATGATGGGGCCTGTGAACAGGAAGATACAATATATGGGGTAGGCCGGGAGCACAACCTATATCTTCAACCGCCAGCTCACCGGCAACTTCGCTCAGCTCCGGAACCCAGTCCAAAGGGCTGACCGGGACCCCCCGTGGGGCCTCGGCGGCGGCGGTACGGATAGCCTCCGCCCAGGGTCAGGGCGGGGTCAATCCCCATGTCGATCCCAGTTGTCGTGTTTTCATTAGATTTATCAGATAGCATATCTATAATCTACGGCTTAATTTCAGTTTCAAGTCCCGTTTTGAACGGCCTGCCCAGTTGTTTCATAAATAGCGGATAAGCCGGCGCTTTGTACCGCTCCGTTAGCTAGAGCAAGGAGAAATTAAATGGTGTGGCACGCAAGATTCATAGCAGTTGGGGCCTCTATTATCTTTATCATCTGCACCCATACATCGATTCAGGCAGCAATAGTCGAATACAAACTCACTATCGCCCAGCAAGAAGTAAACATCACTGGAAAACCCACGTTAGGCATGACTATCAATGGAAATAGCCCCGGGCCGACCTTGAACTTCCAAGACGGCGATACCGCCCGAATTCACGTTCATAACCGGATGGACGTGGAGACCTCCATTCACTGGCACGGCGTGCTTGTTCCGCCAAATATGGATGGCGTCCCCTATGTGAGCTTCCCTCCCATCATGCCGGGGGCGACCTATACCTATGAATTTCCCATCCGTCATAGCGGAACCTACTGGTATCACTCCCACACCGGCCTGCAGGAGCAAAAAGGTGTTTACGGCGCCATTGTGATCGAGCCCCATGAGGCAGTCCGGGAAGCAGACCGTGACTACGTGGTGATAATCTCTGATTGGACCGATGAGGATACCCACGATGTGCTCCGTACATTAAAACGTGGCAGCGAGTGGTACGCCCTTGAGAAAGGGAGCGCCCAGAGCATTATAGGCGCGGCCCGCATCGGCATGCTGGGTGACTACTTTAAACGCGAACTGCTTCGTATGCCACCCATGGACATCTCGGATATCGCCTACGACTTCTTCCTGGCAAATGGCCAGCCTGAAATTGCGCTTTCTGCTGAGCCGGGAGAAACCGTGCGGCTGCGCATCATAAATGCCGGCGCAGGGACCAACTTCTACGTTGAGTTTGCCGGGGGAGCGATGACTATTATCACCACGGACGGCCAGGTAGTGGAACCGGTCAATGTGCAGCGTTTGATGATAGCCATCGCAGAGACCTACGATCTGCTTATCCGGATCCCCTCAGCAGGGGCCTATGAGTTTCGTGCTACCGCCCAAGACGGTTCCGGGTATACATCGGCCTGGATTGGCAGCGGTGAGCGCCACCCAGCCCCAGACGTACCCCACCCCAACCTCTATCATACAATGGGAGAGATCACCATCAAGCAGCTTTTTGCCCTCACCCCTCCGGGAGCCATGGGCATGTCCGGCAGCGATGTGGATGCTGGAAAATTCGACCGGCCTGGAATGATGAATATGAAGCCGATGGACATGAGTAAAATGCGGAATATGAGCAGTATGGAACCGATGACCGCTCACCCTGGAATGTCAATGACCGAGCCGGATAAAGAGAAAACAACTCATAACATGACACAAGAGGTTTCGGCGCCCAAGAGTGGCAAAATGTTTGGCTATAACTTCCGCCCTCTGGCAGCGGATGTATCTTCATCCAAAAACCTGGCCGTTGATGGCCGGGACCCCAGCCGCCCTTGGCCACCCTATTCCAAACTGAGGGCGACCAAGCCTACGGCGTTTTCCAAGGATAGGCCGGTGCGTGAAATCCGCCTCACCTTAGATGGAGACATGGAGCGCTATATCTGGCTGCTCAATAATAAGACCCTTTCGGAGAGCGACGTGATTCGTATCCGCCAGGGCGAGGTAGTGCGCTTTATTTTCATCAACCGCACCATGATGCACCACCCCATGCATTTACACGGCCACTTCTTCCGCGTTATCAATGGCCAGGGCGACTACGCCCCGCTCAAACACACCGTAAATGTCGCCCCCATGTCCACCACGGTCATCGAATTTGCCGCCGATGAGTTCGGCGATTGGTTCTTCCACTGCCACCTGCTTTATCACATGAAAGGCGGCATGGCCCGCGTCGTGCATTACGAGGGCTTTACCGTCGACCCGCAGCTGGCCTCAATTCGGCCTAAGCTCTACAAAGATTCCTGGTATTCCTGGGGCCAGGCCGACGCCCTGGGCAACATGACCGAGGGCTTTCTATCCATTTCCAACACCCGGAATATCTTGATTGTAGGATGGGAGGTGGGGTGGCAAGAGGTGGACGACACCCAGTGGGAGGCCATCATCACCTGGGATCGCTACATTAACCGCTTTTTCACCCTGTTCGCCGGCGCCGATCTAACAGGCTCCGGTAATGATTATGAGGATACCCGGGCCGTGCTTGGGATCCGATATCTGCTGCCGCTCAACGTAGAGTCGCGCGCGTGGATTGATTCCGGCGGCGGCGGCAGGTTCAACCTGGGCAAATTATTAGAACTGACACCCCGCCTTGCGCTGTTGGG
>JACZSB010000225.1 GCA_022574435.1 Fidelibacterota bacterium | reverse complement strand
GCTGTATGGGTATGACCTGGGCAGCCGGGTTGCCCGGCGGTATAACTATTACGCCGACCCGGCAAATAACGGCGGCCGCTCCGCTGCCAACAAGGATGTTTTCTTTCAGAATATAGCTTCCCTGCAACACGCTAAAAAGCTGGCCGGGGGCGGTATCTTATCCTTTTCGGTATACCGGGTGAGCGGCCAGGGCTACTACGAGCAGTTCAAGGGTGAGAATTACGATCCGGAAGAATCGGACCTCGATGAACTTGCTGAAAAAAAAGAGGAATTCTTTCGGTTCCTCTCCTCCTATGATCTGAATGCTATAGTTGATACAAATACGACTTACGATGTTGGTCTCATCCGGCGGAAATGGCTGGAGAACAGCTACTGGGGGATCATTCCCCAATACACGGTGGACGAACCGTGGGGCACCACCGTGCTGGGCGGCGACCTGCGGATGTACCAGGCGGACCATTACGGCCGGGTGCGGGAGGTGGACGACTTTCCTTTGATCGACGGTCCAGTTGAATATTACCGTTATGCCACGAATAAACAATCCCTCTCGGCCTACCTGCACCAGCTGGTGGCCCTGGGGCCGCGGGTCAACATGATGTTCGACCTGAAATACAGTTATCACGCCTATACATTCGAACAGGATTCCATGGGGGCCTATACTGCGCCCTATCAGTACCAGCTGGTCTACCAGTTCTTAGACCCCCGGCTGGGCTTGCGGTTCAAATTCAACGATCAGGTGTCGGCCTTCGTGAACCTGTCCCGGGCGCAACGGGAGCCGGCCGATTCCGATATATACGATGCCGATGATCCCGAAGCGGTTCCCTGGCTGCTGGGGGCTCCGGGTCAGCGCACCGGATTGAAACGGCCGCTGGTACAGGCTGAGGAACTGTGGGACCTGGAAATAGGGTGGCGCTACGAATCCGCTCGCCTGGCGCTGACCACCAACCTGTATTCCATGTGGTTTCACAATGAGTTGGTGCCGCTGGACTATCGCTCCATCACCGACGACGGGGTGCCCATCCACGGCAACGCCGAGTTGACCATCCACCGGGGGATAGAGGTGCAATTCAGTCAGCAGCTGGCCGGCGGGCTGAGCCTGGACGGGTCGTTCACCATGGCCGATAACCGCTTCGTGGACTACTCGACCTTCGAATGGCAGGAGGCCGGCGGCGCGGGGGCGGAAGTGAATCATAAGGACCGTCAAATACCGGGGCACCCCGGAACACTGGGCAGCCTGCGGCTCAAGTGGACCGGCCGGCGGCTGGAAATGTGGTCCCAGGGCCGCCATGTGGGTAAGATCTATATCGACCGGCAGAATACCGAAATGGCGGCCATTGCGCCGTCCACCGTGCTCGATGCGGGGCTGGTGGTCAAACTCGGTGGCGGAGGACTGCCGCTGAAGTCGCTGGAACTGTATTTCAAGGGGTACAACCTGCTGGATACGCTCTACGAAACATTTGGCTACAACTACTGGGATTGGGACGACGAGAGCGGTCCCTACCGGGTGGATGTATACTGGCCCGCCGCGACCCGTGGGTATTTCGCCGGCCTGAGCCTGCGCTTCTAAACCGCCTGGCGGGCCGAAGGCGGGATTCCCCTCCCTCACCGAGGGAGGGGCCTCACGGAGTGAGCGGGGTGGGTGGATCAGCGGGCCAACCACTCTCCCCTCCGCCATCGGCGGGGAAGTGAAGAGGCTGACCTGAGCCCTTCATTCCGAAATTCCGGGATTCAGACTAAACTCAGGCGCAGGGGTGTGAATGGATAAAGCCTCTCTGCACTGCCTACTGTTGGAGCGTAGCGGAAATCCCGCCAACGGCGGGGCCACTGCCAACTGATCATTACGGGTGTACTGCTGGATAATCCCCCCTTGTCGTTGACGGTGAATAGGGGTAACATTTTTCCGGCTATGGATAACCCCAAACGTTTATTCGTCCTGGATGGCACGGCCCTGCTCTACCGGGCCCACTACGCCATGATCAACAATCCGTTGATGACCTCCACCGGGTTTATCACCTCAGGTATTTTCGGGTTCATGAATGCCCTGGTGCGGCTGTTGCGGAGTGAATCGCCCGATTACCTGGCGGCCGTTTTCGATGACCGGGCCAAAACTTTCCGCCACCAGCTCTATACCGAATATAAAGCCACCAGGGAGAAAATGCCCGATGAACTGGCGGCCCAGCTGCAACCGTTGGAAGAGATTCTCAATTCGATGCGGGTACCGGTATTACGGCTGCCCGGTTTCGAGGCCGATGACCTGATGGGCACCCTGTCCAGCCGGGCCGAAACCCTCGGCTGGCGGACCTATCTGGTGACCGGCGATAAGGATATGATGCAGTTGGTTTCCGACTACACCCTGGTGTATGTCCCCGCCCAGCGCCGCAACCCGGTAAAAATCTACGGCCGGGCGGAAGTTGAGGAACGCTGGGGGGTGCCGCCGGAGAAAATGGTTGATTTGCTGGGGTTGATGGGCGATTCCTCGGACAATGTGCCCGGTGTGCCCGGTGTAGGGGCCAAAACCGCCCTCAAGCTGGTCCTGCAATATGGCAGCCTGGAAGAGGCGTTGAACCACGCCGACGAGGTGGGTAATAAACGGGCCCGGGAAGGCTTGCAGACCGGCCGGGAACTGGCGTTGCTTTCCAAGGAGTTGGTCACGATAGATTGCCAGGTGCCGTTGGACGTGGATATGGAGGCGCTGAATGTCAAGAATATCGATCCGGTGGCGGGGTCCGAGAAGCTGCAGGAGTACGAGATCAGGGCCATTACGGACGATCTACTGGCGCTGGCAGGTGAGGCCCCGGCAACGCCGGTGGAACGGCCCAAGAAGCACTATCAGCTGGTGACCACAGCTCAGCAGTTGGACAGCTTATGTTCCCATTTGTCAGCAGCACCATGGTTCTCCTTTGACCTGGAGACCACCTCCATCAATGCTCTGCAGGCCGAGATTGTGGGGCTGGCCTTCGCCATAGAGCCGCACCACGGGTGGTACGTGCCGGTGCAGTTTCCCGAAAAAGGGACTGTCCCGTCCCTGGAACTGGAACAGGTGTTGGCGGCTATAGGTCCCATTCTGGAGGACCCCCAATGCCACATTATCGGGCAGAACATCAAGTATGACCTGCAGGTCATGGCGCGCTACAGCATCGAAGTAAACGGCATCATTTTCGACACCATGATCGGCGCTCACCTGCTGGAACCGGACAACGCCAGCTATAAGCTGGATAACCTCAGTTTGGCGTACCTCAATTATGAAATGGTGCCCATCGAGGAGCTGATCGGGAAGAGGGGCAAAGGCCAACTATCCATGGCGCAGGTGCCGGTGCAGCAGGTGGCCGAATATGCGGCGGAGGACGCGGATATCGCCGCTTTATTGTATCCGCTTATAAATGAGAGGCTGGTGGAGTTGCATCTCGACGCTACCAACAGCAATCTCGAAGTGCCATTGATACCGGTGTTGGCCACCATGGAGCGCAACGGTGTCTTCCTGGACCTGGAACTGCTGGCCAAAATGTCACTGAAGCTGAATGCTGACCTGAAAGTTTTGGTACAGCGGATCCACGAGACAGCCGGCACCGAGTTCAACATCAATTCCCCCCAACAGCTGGGGGTGGTGCTGTTCGATCAGTTGGGACTGAAACAGGTCCGCAAGCGCAGCACGGATGTGAACGTCTTGCAGATTCTCCGGCCGAAGCATCCCTTGCCGGGCCTGATCCTGGACTACCGGATGATCAAGAAGCTCCAGTCCACTTACATCGACGCCTTCCCCGTCCTGGTACTGCCCGAGACCGGCCGCATACACAGCTCTTTCAACCAGACGGTGGCCGCTACCGGTAGCCAATATGCTGCTGCAGTTGTTGGTCACGATGGTCCGAACCGGCGCTTCCCCCTGCCCACCTCGGATGATTGGGTGCCACGCCAGGAGGTCTTCTCCGGACAGTTGGCTGAGCTTGCCCCGTTCTGCGTTCTGAAACCAGGTAGGCTCCAGTTGTAGTTCGAACAGCCGGGCCGCCGCCGCGTCAAATTGAGTCATGTCGTGGGGGTTGCTTCCGGGCAGGTCGCCGTGGTTGGTCATCAGGAGCAAGCCGCCGCCACCTCGCACGAAGGCGTGCAGCGCCTCAAGCTCCGACCGGGAATAAGCCGACTCTTCCGGGTAACGCGTCGTGCCGATCAGGACATCGACTGCTCCCAGGTCATTTTTCGTGAGAGCCGGCCCGGAGGAGAAGGTTACAGAACACCTTTCGATGGAGCCGATGGTCCGCAAAAACACGGCCAGCCGGTTCTGGTCCTCCAAATGGACTCGCGCCTGTAGACCTCGGCTATCAATCAGGACTTTCATCGGTTGCCCCAAGACCGTGACTATCGGAGTCCCAGTGTATTCAGGCGCTGCTTATGCCGTCAACGTCGATGTCGCGGCCGGAAACCAGCGGTGTTAATTGCTCCACAGGAGCCGTTCCCTTGACAGAGTTATGGGCGAGCAACATAATGGGCGGCGATTTCAACGATGGATGAACGACGGATGAATGAAAGCGAGGAACGATGGATAGGCTCAAAGAACGGGTAATCATCGTCACCGGGGGCGCCCACGGTATAGGCCGCGTCTATTCGGAAGGGTTGGCCCAGGAAGGCGCCCGGGTGGTCGTGGCCGACATCGACGAGCCGGCCGGCCAGTCCGTGGCACGAGCCATCGGCGAAAACGGGGGCGACGCCCTGGCCGTTGCCACCGACGTTTCCCAGCCAGAGTCGGCCGACGAGCTGGCCCGAGCGGTGATTGAACGGTTCGGGCAGATTGACGGCTTGATCAACAACGCCGCCATCTACCAACGGCCCAGCGTAACCCGCGGGCCCTTTGAAGAGATTCCCGTGGAGGAATGGGACCGGCTCATGGCCGTCAACCTGCGGGGCATCTTCCTGTGTTGCCGGGCCGTGGTACCTCACATGAAGGA
>JACZSB010000224.1 GCA_022574435.1 Fidelibacterota bacterium | reverse complement strand
CCCCACGATCCCCACGACGAATTCTCCTAGATCGATCTTTTTTAGTAACTCTAATTTCATTTCCATTACAGCATCTGACTCCTATTCTGACAGAGGCTGCACTCAACATCCGTACCAAACTAATCGCCCCTCGACAACGTCCATTGCACCCTTTTATAAACCGTATTCCAGATTGAAACCTGTCTCGTAATGAGACATCACACGGGCAGGTCGGGCCAAGAACTTCTTAACTGCTGATGCAGTGTATATTACTGTATTTTAATGAGTTATATCAGCTCATTTAGTTCTGGCACGTTCCTTGTCAAAGATGAATCAGATTGAATTCAAGCGGAGAAAGGCTAGGGGTAAACGCGAAATAATGAGAGGCTAACTGACCATGAGGATCGAGAAAAAAAATGTACTGGTAACCGGCGGGGCCGGCTTTATCGGCTCGCATGTAGCGGAACAGTTTATCAGGGGTGGGCACCAAGTTGTGGTCCTCGATAACCTTTCCAGCGGCTCAGTGGACAACCTGCCGGAACAGGCTATGTTCGTTCCAGGTGACATCATGGACACTGATCTGCTGGCGGACCTATTCGGGCACCTTCAATTCCAGGTGGTTTGCCATCATGCGGCCCAGATCAGCGTGCGGGAATCGGTGGCTGATCCCCAGTTCGACGCCCAAGTCAATATCATCGGAACTCTCAACCTGCTTAAGCAATCTGTGACCGCGGGCGTGAGCAAGTTCATGTTCGCCTCCACCGGTGGCGCCCTCTACGGCGAGCAGGATTATTTTCCGGCTGGCGAGGACCATCCTATCCGGCCGCTGTCGCCCTACGGTGTAAGTAAGGCTACGGTCGAGCGCTACCTATATTTCTACCGCCGGCAATATGGTCTTAAGACCACCATCCTGCGGTATGCCAATGTTTATGGCCCCCGGCAGAACCCCCACGGTGAAGCCGGGGTTGTGGCCATCTTCGCTGAGAGAATCGCCCAAGGCGCGGCATTGGTAATCAACGGTGATGGACTCCAAACCCGGGACTACGTCTATGTGGGGGATGTCGCCAAGGCTAATCTAGCCGCCTTGGAGCACGACGGCTCCTTAACGGTAAACATCGGCACCGGTGTGGAGACCGACGTTGTCACGTTGGTCAAGTACCTGAAGCAGGCTGCGGGCCGGCCGGTCAACTACACCCATGGCCCAACACCGGCCGGGGAACAAAGACGCAGCGTCATCTCGCCTTCCCTGGCCCTGGATATGCTGGGCTGGGAGCCGCAGATGTCCCTCCCCGACGGCTTAATCAGAACCTATGCTACATATTCCCCACAGACGAAGGCGCGCTGATGGTACCAGTGATCGCTTTTATACAACCGGATAACTCGGAATGATAATCAATCACAATAACCGCCGCATGGGATCGCGGAATGAGCTGTGTCTCATTTCGAGGCGCTTTATTAATCGAGCGCAACTTCTGATAAGATGGATACCTAAAATTAATAAAGCATTTATTTATAGTCAGTTAGAGCAGTGAATATGCTCATCAAAACGGCTTGGCACGCGAATTGAGAGGCCTGTTAATAACCAGAGACGGATCATGAGCAAGAAACAGAATAAACTACAGACGATCAAGCAGCAAACCACGGAAATGGTTATGCAAGCCCTGCAGGAAACAGGTGGCAATGTAGCTGCGGCTGCCCGGCTATTGGGCATCGGCCGAGCGACAATTTATCGGCTGATGGATCGCCACCATATAACCAACAGGAGGAGAGCATGAGACGGAAAGTTTTGGTAACCGGTGGAGCCGGATTTATCGGGTCACACCTGGTGGCAGCGCTGGTTAAGCGGGGAGATAAGGTGGTGGTCATAGATAATTTTTCAACCGGTAAACCGGGCAATCTCGCAGCTGTTAAAGGAGATATTGAATTCCTCTATGGTGATATAAACGATTATCAACTGCTGGCAACCGCCATGACCGGTGTGTCCGTCATATTTCACGAGGCGGCCCTCGGTTCCGTGCCCCGGTCGATTGAGGATCCCCTGGCAACCCACATAAATAATGCCAATGGCACCCTGAATGTTCTCCTGGCCGCCAAAGACCAGGGAGTTAAGCGGGTAGTCTATGCGGCATCGTCGTCCGCCTATGGGGATGCGCTGTCGCTGCCCAAGGTCGAAACCATGCCCACCAATCCTATATCCCCTTACGCGGTTTCCAAACTGGTGGGGGAGCAGTATGGCGCCAGCTTCAGCAAAGTATACGGACTGGAAACGGTGAGCCTGAGGTATTTCAACGTATTCGGTCCGCGGCAGGAGCCCGATTCCCAATATGCGGCTGTGATCCCGTTGTTCATCAAGCAGATGATGTCGGGCGTGTCCCCCACAATTAATGGCGACGGACAGCATTCGCGGGATTTCACCCCGGTTGCCAATGTGGTCCAGGCCAACCTTCAGGCGGCCGTAGCTACCCAGGCCTCCGGCCGGGTGTTCAATGTAGCCTTAGGGGGGCAGGTCAGCCTAAACGATCTGGTTAGCGGTATCAACCGGCTGCTGGGTACGGATATTCACCCTATGCACGCCAAACCACGGCCAGGCGATATCCGGCATTCCTGGGCCGATATCTCCAGAGCCCGGGCAATTCTCGATTATGAGCCGGTCCTCACGTTCGAGGAAGGGCTGGAATTAACCGTGCGGTGGTTCGCACGGCAAGCCGCCAGCTCTACTCATAGGCTGGAGGGCGTTTATTAAGACCATGAAAAGCAGCAAAGAATATCGCCGTGCCCTATGGCTGGCCCTATTTCTGGTAATCGTTGGGGCCTGGATCGTAACACCAGCGCGAGCGGCTTTCCCGGCGGATGATGGTACCGACGCCCTTAGAGCGGGGGATGAATTGTTAATCACTATACCGGGTCCGGCGTCCGGCCAGGCAACATATATAATCGATTTTAACGGATATCTGCATCTACCGGTAGTGGGCATCGTCAAGTGCGAAGGAACCACGCTACCTGAACTGGAGCAAGCTATAACCGATCGTCTGCCGGACTACCTTAAAGGAAGTACGGCGGTCAAGGCGGAGATTCTGACGGCGAATTACTTTATCCGCCTATCAGGCCATGTCGCCGCCCCTGGCTGGTATCGGGTCCCACTGCACTTCGATATCGAACAGGCTATCGGTTTGGCCGGCGGTGCAGCGGATGGCGCCGTCATGAGTGAAATCAAGATATTGCGTTCCGACAGCAGCGGTGTTACGGAAATCCCGGTCGATTATTTTCGGTATAAATCCACTGGTGACCAATCGTTGCTGCCCGGTTTGCGGCAGAAAGATACCGTCTTCATTCCCCAATCAGCCCGCTTTGGTGATGTGAAACGGAGCCTCGGTTCCTGGTTCCCCCCCAAGTCCGACCTGGAGATCACCATTGCGGATCAGATCCGCGTGATTGGGGAAGTGAGACGCCCCCAGTTTATCGAACCTATACCCGGCGCAAATGTCCTTGATCTGATCAGCCTGGCAGGAGGTCCCAACGGGGCGGCCGACCTGCGGCGAGTAGTATTATTCCGGAACATCGAAGGCACTCAAACCAGGCGCGTGGTCAATATTTATGCCCTGCTGCAAACCGGCCAGCTCGATCAGATTGACCAGACCATGGCCGGCGATGTCATTTACGTGCCGGCTGGGGGACGAAGCTTTGCGGCCCGCTCATGGAAACGCTTCAGGGAGAATGCCTCTACCATATCAACCCTGGTTTTCATGGCCAGCGCCTTAAATCAACTGTACGGAGGCCGATGATGGGCGACCGGCAACCCATTTCAGGTAATATCCTGATCATCGAGGATGATCCCACCACCCAGAAATTGCTGAGCGCAATACTTGAATCAGCCGGCCACTCAAAGGTCTACCTGGCCGATTCCGGCGCCCAGGCCCTCGATATTTGCGAAACCAAGGAAGTGGATGTAATCCTCCTGGACCTCATGCTGCCGGATATGTCGGGGACGGAGGTGTTCGCCAGACTGCACCCGTCCTGTGCCTCCGTTCCCGTGATTGTAATCACAGCTTCGAATTCCGTGGTCAATTCAGTAAAGATGATGAAACTGGGGGCATTTGATTACATCACCAAGCCCATAGTCGATCATGTGTTGCTGACTTTGATCGAGGAAGCCATCGGTTACCGCCGTTTACGACAACCGGCCGCTGAGGATTTGCCTGAGGCGAAGAAAGACAACATTTTTATTATCGGTTCACAACCACAGCCTGCCAGGGCCCTGCAACAAAATTTGGCAGAGTCCTATGAATTATTGGCTTTTGATAATTTAAAATCATTAAAAGCGGCACGGCCGATACCCGACGCGTTGGCCATAATCGTGGACCTGGACAACCGCGAGTCGCTTGCAGATTTACCAGCGTTGAAGTATTTCTCAGCCAGCTCCGAGATTCTGGTGATCACCCCCAGCGACAATAAGGCCCTGATACATGAAGCGTTGCGCCGCGGAGCGACCGGGTTCCTGCATCGTCCCTTGGATAAAACAGTGGTATTTCAGAGGCTGGAACAGATTAGGAACATGTACTATTCAGATCGGCCGTACAACCATCCCTACTATGCCGAGTTCACGCAGCTTCAAACGATCGTACTGAAGTCGCTGCCTGAGGACCGCTGCCATACGATCATGATCGCCAGCCCGGAACCGGGAGACGGCCGGACTTTCATCGCCGCCAACCTGGCGCGCAACATCGCCCGGAACAGTGACAACTCAGTTCTGTTGCTGGACTTCGATCGGCGGGATCCGGCCTTGCACAAACAATTTGCTCTCCATAGAAATCGCGGAGTGACGGAGATCATCGCCAGCGTGGCCAGCCTGGCAGATTCAATTTATTCGTCCGAGTACCCCAACCTGCATATCATGCCCGCCGGCCTGCATCGGATCGAGCTAAACCATCTTTTGACCCGGCATAATGTGAGTCGATTGCTGGAAGAATTGCAGCAGAAA
>JACZSB010000223.1 GCA_022574435.1 Fidelibacterota bacterium | reverse complement strand
CCTCGTCGTCGGCCACCAACTGCTCAAGGACCTGTGGGGCCGCCAGCCCCCCGGCCATCAGTTCCAGGCCATTGGGACCGTAATCCACCAGCACGAAAGACTGAGTCGCTACGGCCCCCACTCCGGCCTGGGCCCAGGTGACGAGCGAGCCGACGGAAAACCAGTGTGACTGCACCGCCACGCCCAGCTGGCCGGTAGCGGGGTCACGGGCCACAATGGAATAGGTGGATACCGGCCGCAATGTGTTTTCGCCCGTCCCGCCGCTGGTAATGGTACCCAGCGTCAGTAGAAGGATACTCAATTTGGCTTTTGAATATTTACTAATCATGGATAACCCCCTCAGAAGTTTCCTGGGCGCATAGCCCAGCTCCCCATTGATGGTCAGATTGGATTTGTTCCTTTAGCGATAGGGGCAAGCTAACCCCTACGGTCACATATTCCTACCAGTGGGATAGGGCCTCCCCCATCTTTAGCCGCCGTCAGAATTACTTCCTTGACCGCCTCCCTCCCGGTATTACGGCCCCCAAACTCGTCGTGGACAATGTAATTCACCGGCGGATCTCGCCGGTGGAATAGGTCAATCTACTTTAATGGCATTATTTATGCAACGGATGTGACTACATCAGCCCGGCAGGGGGCCGGACTGAAACAGGATAGGACGGAAGAGCATGAGTTTGGCAGCGAGAATCTTAGCCCCACAACTGGATGTTTCATCCCAGGACCCGGCATTCCTGCAAGCCAGGGTATCGGCCTATTTTGACCGGGTGGCCGAAAACGAAAGCCACCTGCTCCGGGGACGACTGCCGGAACGGAACGCCCTGCTATTGGTATCCAACGACTACTTGGATTTGGGCAGCCATCCCGATGTGATCGGCGCGAAGGTACGCGTACTTCAAGAAGAGGGCCACGGCCTGTTGCGGTCGGATGTATTCCGGCACGGGCCCGGTCCACTGACCGATTTTGAGCGAGACCTGGCCCGGCTGTTGCAGTCGGAGGATACCGTGTTGTGTCAATCGGGGTGGGCCGCCAATGTGGGTCTGATGCAGTCTATTGCCGACGCCGGGACGCCGGTGTACCTGGACATGCAGGTCCATACGTCGATGTGGGAGGGGGTCAAGTCGGCCGGCGCCAATGGCCGGCCTTTCCGCCATAACGATCCCGCTTCACTGGAGAAAATGCACGGCCGCTACGGACCCGGCATTGTAGTGGTGGAGACAGTTTACAGCACCAGCGGGGGGGTATGTCCTCTAAGCGATATTGTGGATGTGGCGGAACAGTTTGGTTCGGTGCTGGTGGTGGACGAGTCACACTCTCTGGGCGTATTCGGTCCCCAGGGCGCCGGGATCGCGGTGGCCGAAGGACTAGCCGCCCGGATCCATTTCCGCACGGCCTCTCTTTCCAAAGCGTTTGCGGCTAGGGGCGGTATGGTAGCCGGTTCGGCCCGGAACATAGAATTTTTCCGCTACGAGTCATTCCCGGCCATATTCAGTACCGGTGTGCTACCCCATGAGGCCGCCGGTTTCCAGGCCACCTTGAAATTGATCCGTGGGGGCCACCGGCTGAGAGAGCGGCTGCATGCCAACGCCGACTATCTGCGGTACCACCTGCCGGCGCTGGAATACAACATTGGTGAGAGCCAGTCCCAGATCGTTTCCATTATCGCCGGCAGCGAGGCCCGCACCCTGGTATTGCGTGACGCCCTTGAGAGCCACGGTATTTTCGGGTCGGTATTCTGTTGGCCGGCCACGGCCAAAAACAGGTCCCTGATCCGCTTCTCGGTGAACAGTTCCATTACAGAGGCGGAACTGGTACGGCTGGTGGCGGTTTGTGAGCAGATTAGAAATGAAGTTGGGCGGGAAGAAAAACCAGCGCCCAAAATCCCCGGCCGGCCGGCAGAGGTGTTGCAGCCTACTAGCTCGTGGCCAGGGTGGCCTGCTCTCTTCGGTTCAGCTCGCCGATAATTTTCACGATTAAGGACTCCACGTCATCCTCGTCGTATTCACCGGGGTGGTTGGCGGTGTTCAGGATGATCCACTGGCCGTCTGCCCGGTTCAGCTGGTAGTTCAGGTCCTGTAACATTTCAATGGCATAGCTGTTGATGGCCCGGGCCGGGAAGGTACCGGCATCAATAATGATGGTCCAGCTGGTATTAGGACCGAATCCCTGCATGTCGTAATAGTAGGAGACACCGTTGTAGGAGTTGGCATCCATGGGGCTCAGGGCGCTGGGCCGCAGGTTGCGTTGGGTCTCGATCAACGCCCGAGTTTTTTCGGCATACCTAGCGGCCACCTCCCGAGGAAGGGCATATAACCGCTGAACATCCTCGAAATCGCGCACCTGTACCTGGAGCTGCTCCAAGTCGAGCGTTATCAACTCGCTGGGATCTAGAAATTCGCTCCCGTATTCGACGATTTCTTCCGACAGGATGATAGCGTTGATGCCCACAATTTCCCGGATGCCGGGAATTTTGGTGAGCTCCTCCATGCGGGCCGTTTTGTTTACATTGAGCCCGATGATAGTGGGATCGATAAGCGTATTACTGGCTAGATTACCGTAAATGGCGTTACCGGCATGCGCGGCGATACCGAAGTTGAGAGGTTCGTGCCCCTGGGACTCAAGCTGCCTATTGATCTCCTCAATCGAATTGACGAAGAATATAGCCAACGAGAGAATGTTTACTACGGCATTATCGCGACCGGTCTCATCATCGCTGTACATGAAGATTGAGTCCCCCACCGGCTTGATCACCGCCAGGTCCTGCCCGATGCGGGTAATTTCGGTAAAGCATTGGTTGATCAGCTGGGCCACCATCTTCTCTGATTCGTGGCCAAACAGCTTGGTGAAGTTCCGGATATCCGCCTCCATGATGGCACAGAAACGTTCCTCCTGTTTGGTGATCAGTTTGATGGCGGTTTCCAGGTCGAACTTGCGCTGGAACTTGCGCAACTTGGCCACAATGGTATTACTTAAAAAATGGCTCAGCAGCAGGTTCTGCTCCTGCATCATCCGGGAGTTCTCCGCGGTGATTTTGCGTAGCCGCTTCTCAAAGCGGGTCTGTATTTTCCGGTAGCGTTGCAGCTGATAGTTGAGGATGCCCCCGAATACCAGCGGAAAGAGGAATATCACCAGATACTGCAGGAAGTCGGCATGATTGAAGCTGCTGCTGGTAGAGAAGCTGAAACCGAACCAGAGCAACCCGCCGGCGGCGAAAAACACAAGTGCTGTGCGCCAGTCAACCAGGAGTGTCAAGAGGAAAGCGCCCCCGAGGGTGGAGAAGATCCAGACTTGGGAAAAGTCATTTTGGATTAAAAAATAGGTGAAGAAAAAGGGAATGTTATAAACCACTGCGATATGGAAACCCAGCGGCAGGTAGGGGGCCAGGCGCCGGGGCCAATAATGGCGGAATACAATGGGCAGGCACAGCAGGCTGCCTATTATCCGCAGTGGTAGGTTTTCGTACGGTTGGGGGAACAGGTACCGCCAGATGATGTAGAAAATTGGGTGTCCGACCAGGCCCAGCCAGGCGGCGCTGACCATAAAGGGGCTGGCGTTTTCCACGGACCTGATTAAGGTGCGGTCCAGCCATTGGCGCCAGCGGCCGCCGGCATTGGCTTTGCGGGCGGTCATGGCCTCGGCGACCTAGTCCGGGCAGTCAGGCCTGTGGCCAGGGGGACATCTGAAGAGCCGGGCGTCTGTTTCATTGGTTGATACTGACCGGGATGCGTCGCACTGAATTTAGAGCAATTTAAAGCTCGAGAATAGCCCAAAGCGTCTGACGGCCTGTTGCCTGCAGGGACAGTTCCGGAATGGCGGTTGGATCTGACCCTGGAGGATATCCGCTGGCCGGTGCCGGGAACCGGGGACGAATTGATTATCCCGCGGGTCGAAATCCGCGGCGAGGATCAGACCCTGTCCTGGCTAAGTCCGGCGGGACGTTTGGGGAGCGGTACGATCGCGTTGTCGGGTACGCTGGATCGCCTGTTTTCCGGCGGTGCGACGATCTCCGCGCGGCTGCGTGCCGCGGTGCCCGTGCCGGCGCTGCGCCGGTTCGTGGCCGACAGTGCGGGTTGGTCTGCCGATGGCCGGATCGAGTGCGATTTAACGGCTTTCGGGCTGATGTCTGAATGGCGAGAAGCACGCGTGGCCGGCACGGTGCGGTCCGAAGGGGTCACCGTGCGCGATTCCTCCTGGTCGTTCGATTCGGCCGCGGTGGCGTTTATCCTCCGGTCGGATGGCGAGCGCGTCACGGTGCAGCAGTTGTCCTGGCGGGCGGGTGAGTCGGAAGGAACGGTCACCGGTGAGATCGACGGCTTGGTGGCGTTGGTGCGCTCGGGTTTTGATTCGCCGGACCTGACGCGGGCCCGGCTCGACGTGCGCTCTCCATATCTCAATCTGGATCAACTCATCGGGGAGGACACGGCACCGGCCGATTCCCTCATGCCGGAGACTCCCGTTCCCGGTACCAGGGCCGCCGACAGCCTGGTTACGGACACGGTGGTGGCATCGCTCATTCGCCTTTTGGCGGCCGGTACGATTGAGGCCGATACGGTGATCTATTCCGGACTGACACTCTCGCACGTCCGGTCGCAATACGACTTCAAGAACATATTCATAGATGATGGAGGTCTCGGAGCAGGGGTATTCGACCAGTGCCTCGAAGACAGGCAGACACGAAGAAAGGTGATTGCAATAAACAACCTGAGAAAAGCCATAGAGCATAATGTATGGAAAGAGCCGAGAAAGAGAAACTCGGTCCGGGAGTGCACGAAAAATACCATCGGCTTTTAGAGGTTTTGAGTGGGATTTATTTGGGGAATCCTACTGAGGCAGTCTTTTCCGCTTGTGAATGCAGTTGTATGGAATTATGAATCGGGTGGAAACTTAGATCTTAGATCTGGCTGCGAGAACAGATGATACTGAAATCATAGGATGCTATTCAGTCACGGGTTTAATAGAATTCGAGCGATT
>JACZSB010000222.1 GCA_022574435.1 Fidelibacterota bacterium | reverse complement strand
CTACATCCGCAGCATGGCCACCCGGGGTGTAGCGGGCGGTCTGGCCGCTCGCAGCCAGGAGGTAGGGGACGCAGTCGAGGCGGCCGGGTTCGGGGTCTTACTTTTTGAAACCGTCGGCGTGGGCCAGATTGAACTGGACGTAATGGAAGCTGTCGACACCACCCTGGTGGTTCTGGTGCCTGAATCGGGGGACGAGATCCAGATGATGAAGGCCGGGATCATTGAGATCGCTGATCTGTTCGTTGTTAACAAATCGGACCGCGAAGGGTCGAGTAAATTACGGTTGGTATTGGAGCAGCTGCTGGAACTCAAGGAAGAGGATAGCCAGTGGCGTCCGCTGGTAACTCAGACCTGCGCCACTACCGGGGAGGGCGTTGAAGAATTGTATACCAACCTGATTAGTCATAGGGAGCACCTGGCCAATACCGGCCGGCAAACCGATAAAAGAAGGCAACGGGCTCGCCAGCAGGTGGAACGATTGGTGAACCGGGAGACCATAACCGCTTTCTGGACCGCCGCCCGCCGGGAAATAATCGAGCGGGAATTGGATAACATGTCACCTTATGCGCTTGCACGCTTAATCGGGAAAGAGAGCTGATTTGATCAAGCCGGCTCCCAACGAGATGACCTTCCTGGAGCATTTGGAAGAGCTGCGCTGGCGGATTCTAAAGAGCTTGGGGGCTATTGCGCTCTTTGCCATTGTAGCTTTTGCCAACGCCAACCGGATCATCGCCTTTTTGACCGCCCCGGCGCTGGCGCTGGATGAACCGGTGGTTTTGCAGGCCCTTAAAGTGTCGGACATGTTCATGGTCCAGATAATTTCCAGCTTGTTGGTTGGGCTGGTGTTGGCCAGTCCGGTTGTGATCTTTCAGATCTGGCGTTTTGTGGCCCCGGCAGTGGGGCGCTCCTCCAGGACACTCACTTTTTCCATCGTCCTTTTCGGCTCACTATTTTTCCTGACGGGAATCACCTTCGGTTATCTGGTGATGTTACCGTTCAGCCTCCGTTTTTTTACTTCACTGGGAGGAGGATTGGTTGAGAATAACTTCAGCATCCACGCTTACCTGGGATACGCCGCCTGGATGTTGATCGCCGCCGGACTGGTTTTTCAGCTGCCGGTAGTGTCGTTCATACTCACGCGCATCGGCTTGCTGACCCCTCCTTTCCTGCGGCACTACCGGCGCTACGCACTGGTTGGCATACTGGTTTTCTCGGCTATTCTGACACCACCTGATCCCCTGAGCCAGGTGTTGATGGCAGTGCCGCTCCTGGCTCTTTACGAGCTCTCTATCTTGATCTCACACATATTTTCCAAGCCCGACGAGTCTTGATTTGATACGGTTGCGCCGTTAAGTTTTTACAATGCAGGTACGCCTCAGCGACATAGTCGCTCCCATTGTCGACGATCTCAAGCTTTTTCAGCAAGAGTTCGAAAACGCCCTTAAGTCGGAAGTCAGGCTGGTCAATACCATGGTGCGCTATGTGCTGCGCAACCGGGGCAAGCACTTGCGGCCGATCCTCACCATACTATCCGCCAGGGTCGTAGGTCAACCCAATCTCCACAGCCTGAAAGCGGCGGCTCTGGTGGAGATCCTGCACATCGCTACCCTGATCCACGATGATGTGGTGGATGATTCGGATCTGCGGCGAAACTGGCCTTCCATCCGGCGAGTCTTCAATAATAAAAAAGCGGTCCTGATCGGCGACTACTTTCTATCCAAGGCGCTGAGCAATATGATCGGCCTGAAGAATTTTCGGGCGTTGGAGGTGCTGTCACAAACTGCCGAACGCCTCAGCAGCGGTGAAATCCTGCAGCTGGAGAAAGCGCTGGTGGGAGGCATGACCGAAGAGATCTATTACCGCATGGTGCGGGATAAGACCGCCAGCTTATTTGCCACTGCTTGCGAGCTGGGCGCCATAACCGTCTCCGAAAAACAGGCCGACAGCGATGCCTTGCGCGAGTTCGGCGAGAATTTGGGTGTTGCTTTCCAGATCAAGGATGATTTGTTTGATCTGGTGGGCGATCAATCAACCGTAGGCAAGCCGGTGGCCTTCGATGTGAAGCGCAACGTGCGCACCCTGCCGCTGATCTATACCCTCAAACAGCTGACCCCTGCGGAGCGCCGCATATATCTGCGCTCCCTTAAGGGGCACGCCCGCCGGGGGAGAATTGCCCAGTTGAAGAAGGAGATTGTGGAGCGCGGCGGTCTGGACTACGCCCGGGAGCGGATCGGCCATTTCGGCCAGGCAGCCTTGAAATCGCTGGACCGCTTTCCCGATTCTGAATATAAAGCCGCGCTGATCAATGTGGTAAGTTTCAACCTGCAGCGTTCCTGGTAGCTGGTGGGGCGAGTGCTGGTGGTGCGGTTCAGCTCCTTGGGTGATATAGTCCTGACTGAGCCGGTGGTAGCTGCTCTGGTTGAAAAATATCCGGAGCACAACATAGACTATCTGGTGCTGGAACGATTCGCGCCGCTGGTGGCCCACTTCGAACACCGCCCCAGTGAAATCCTGGCATTTCCACCTACGGTTACCGCCCGGGAACTGCCGGCCTATTCCAGGCGGTTGGCGTCTAAAGGATATGACTTGGTGATCGACCTGCATGATTCGCTGCGCAGCAAGGTAATCCGGCGGGCCTTTAAGGGCAGCACGGTGAGGCGCTACCAAAAACCACGCCTGAACCGCTGGCTGCTGTTTTACCTCTATATAAACCGTTTTTCAAATGACTTTTCGGTTGTGCGGGAATACCTGCGTTACGCGGGCCTGGACGCGCCGGCGTCCACTGCGCCCCGCATGCAGTGCGCCATTGACCGGGTAGCCGCGGTAAAGGAGGATTTCAAGCTCGCTGATGAATACCTGGTCTGCATTCCCGGCGCAGCCTGGCCGCAGAAATCGTGGCTTATTGAGCGCTATATGGAAGTATTCAACGATCGCCCCGCTGGGACCATGCCTCAGGTGGTGCTGCTGGGCGGCCAGGATGATATCATCTGCGACCCTATTGCTGCTGGTATAGCGGACGGCAGGGCGGTCAACCTCAGGGGCCGGACCGACCTGAAACAAGCGTTGGCCATCCTGGCAGGATGCCGCCTGGCCGTGGGATCCGATACCGGGTTGATGCACGCTGCCGAGGCCTTGGGGCGGCCGGTAGTGTTAATTCTGGGACCAACTTCCACTCAGACCGGGGCTCGCTGCCACCATCCTGATTCCCGCCAGCATGAGGTTGACCTGTGGTGCCGGCCCTGCAGCCAGAACGGCAAACGCCCATGTTACCGTCGGGAGCAGTTCTGTCTCACCGGCATAACGGCCCAGGCGGTCGGTGACAGCATCGATAAACTAATAGGCCTGGCATGATGTTCTGGGTCTGGCGGCTGGTCTATAACCTGCTGGTGCTACCTATAATGGTGCTCACCGCTTACGCCTTGGCGCCTATTCACCGTAAGGTACGGCGGGGCTTGCGTGGTCGGCGGCGAACTGTTAGACGGGTAGCCGAATTCCGGGCAGCCCACCATAACCCCGATGGGCTACTCTACTGGTTTCACGTAGCTTCGCATGGAGAATACGAACAGAGTCGACCGATAATTGAAGGGCTGCGGGAGGTTTCGCCGGAGGCGATTATCGTAGTGAGTTTTTTTTCACCCTCGGGTTATGAGAATTTTAGCCATGCCGCAGTGGATTTCAAGTTCTACCTCCCGCTGGATTTTCCCTGGAGCATGCGGCGACTGCTGAAAATCCTGCGCCCCCACCGGGTGGTGATCGCCAGCTATGATCTGTGGCCCAACATGATCTGGGCCTGCCAGCAGCAGGGGATCCCTTCGACGCTATTTGCCGCCCGGATCGTGCCGGGTAGTTCCAAACAGTGGCCGGTGGTATCCAATTTCTACAAATATCTCTATGGGGCCATCAGGCAGGTGTACACTGTCTCGGAGGCCGACCATCGCCGGGTAAAGGCCATCGTAGGGGAACGATCCGACACAGTGGTGCGCAATTTGGGCAACCCGCGTTATGACCGCGTTGTTGAGCGCAACAGCAATGGCTTGCCGGCTGTTCCCAACTCCCGGGAACGGATTATCGTGCTGGGTAGCCTTCACAAGGAGGACGACGCGGTGGTGGGCCAGGTGGTGATCGATCTGCTGAAGCAGGATAAATCCCTGCGCGTACTATGGGCGCCTCACGAGCCGGAACTGGAAGTGTTGGCAGCCATCAGCCAGCGCTTGACCGCAGCCGGTATCAGCTGGGAGAAGTTTGGGCGCCGGCTGGGGCGTTTCCGGGACCACCAGGTACTTATTATCGACGGTGTCGGGTACTTAGCGGAGACCTATAACCGCGGCATCCTGGCCTACGTAGGGGGCGGATTCAGTAGCGGTGTACACAACTTGATGGAACCCGCCATAGCCGGAATTCCAGTTATCTTTGGCCCTAACCACAACCGCAGCCATGAAGCGGAGCAGCTCATTGATTATGGTGGCGGCGTTTCGGTGGCCGGAGTGGAGGAATTTCGCACCCAGTTGGTCCGGCTGATTAACGATGAAGAGGCCCGCCGCCTGGGCGGTACCGCCGCTATGAAAGTTGTCGAGGATAACCTCGGGGCGGCCGGTAGGATTTTGCATGCCATCCTCAGCGAGTAGCTACCGCCCCCAAGACCTGCCCCCCGGCATTTACCCATTAGCCCCCTCTTCGGTTGCGCTCCAGGCACTCCGGGGCACCCTGGAGCAAGCGGGCCAAACAGTACTGGTTTTACCCGAACGAATCACCGATTTCTTAGTGGCCGACAGCGTCCGGCGGGAAGCGGCCTTCGACCTGGAGAACCGGGGTCTCACCGGCCCCGAACTTTCCGCTAGGGTGGCGGAGATCATTGAGGGCGGCGCCTTCAGTGGGCGCTCCCAGCAACTGCCCGAGACCCTATCAGGCGGTGAGCGGCAACTGCTGGCGCTCACCGTCAGTATCATGCAGCCTCAGCGGTTTTTGTTG
>JACZSB010000221.1 GCA_022574435.1 Fidelibacterota bacterium | reverse complement strand
CGGAGAGCACATTGAGAAAATAGGTTGATCGTCGCGTGATCGCATCGCACCTACTAGGGCGAACGAGGCTCATAGAGATTAGTGACATCAAGAAATCTATGATTCGGTCCCCCAGTAGATCAGAGGGTAATTGATGATGAAGATCCAGACCCTTGATCTTATTTAGGAAATGCCCTAATCTTAGCAGGAGATTCTACCATGCCAAAGCAGTCGCCAATCATACCTGTTATTTCAAAGAAAGATTGGAAAAACAAATTCGAACATTGGGACGCCGATGCAAAGAGGTGGATACGCTGTGCTGGTTATAGGATCGACATTTGGGATCCCCTTACCAAATCCAGATATAGGTTTACAGAGCACGTTGATTACAAAACGGCTCTCATGCTCCATCGACAATGGCAGGATGCAGCTGCGAGAGGGAAATTCGGAAAGATAGCTCGTACAAAAAAAAGTGGCGTGGTTAATCTCATGGATCTTTTCAATTCTTGGAAAAAAGAGGTCGCAGGCTCAACCTTCTATCGCGACGAACCACTGTCTCCCGAGACGATCCGACGTACTTCGGTAGCAATAAAGGCTTTCAATCTGGCACTAGGAATCGGTGAGGAACGATCAATCCAGTTGAAACAGATAACTTTGACCAAGATTGAGAAGTTTATACGTGTCCGGTTGGCCCAGGGGGTTTCAAAGGCAGGCGTAAATGCTGATAATAGGCAACTCCGGGCACTATTGGGTTGGGGTAAGAAAAAAGAATTCCTTGATGAAAATCCATTTAGGCGTGTCGAATTCTTTAGAATCAAGAAGTCTAAGCCACGAGCCTTGATCGCCAATGAGTTATTGAGGCTTTTTGAGGTATGTCCACCTGCCTCGAAGTACTATAACCTGTTAATGTTCTACTTGATTACAGGTGCCCGCAGGAGCCAAGCAGCGAAACCATTATTGACGTGGGATTGTATTGATTTCGAAAAGGGGTACATCTATCTAGCAAAGCAGAAACGTCAAGAGCGAACCTTTCCGATTACGCCGGAACTGAAGGATATTCTCCTTGATCTGAAGACAAATCCAATCGAGAAGCTAGCAAACCATCGATCAGATGACCATCTATACCCATTCCCCTTCTGCCCTTCTCATATCTCTAATAAAATAATCAAACCTATGCTATTGGCGGCCGGAATACCCGACGTCTCACTTCATAATCTCCGCAAAACATGCCTGACCGTTTTGAGAAATGATTTGGGTTACAGTACGGAGAACGTAAAAGATTTCATCGGCCACAGTTCGATTCAGGTGACGGAGGCCCACTACCTTGGAACAGATTACGAAGGACAGCGCCAAATGGCCTCTGATCTGGGTGAGTACCTGGTCACGATGGCATGCAGGGTGGCAAAGTCAGAAATTGGGGCTGAAAGACTTGTGGAACGCCCAAAAACAGTGCCACAAAACAGTGCCATAGAGGTCTCAAACCCACCTGTAGAACGTCTTAAAGACCCAGAAACAGGAACCTCCGCCTCTCATCGATAGGAGGGGGAGTCTTCCGTCAGTAGCGGTGGAGGGACTCGAACCCCCGACACGCGGATTATGATTCCGCTGCTCTAACCAGCTGAGCTACACCGCCGCCGCAAATTTACCTTAGCGGGATCGGACCGGGCAATGGGTTGATCCCGGTTTGGTCAGCGGTTGTAGCGCATGCGGGTGCCATGGTTGAGCGACATGACAATCTCTTCCGGGGTCAGTTCCATGGGGAAAAGGACGCCGGAGATATTCGCACCTCGAATGCTGGCCCCTTCCAGCCGGCAACGGCTCAGATTCAGGCCGGCCAGATTGGCCTGCCGGAAATAACTGTTCTCGAAGTTGATCCCCTTGGTTTCCAAGCCCCGCAAATCCAGCCCCCGGAAGTCTAACCCTGATAAATCGTACTCGCTGTCCTTCGACCGGCGGCTATTGAACTCGTCGATTTTCTCTTCCCGTAGAAGATTATACAGTTGGTCGTCGACTATCTGCGGGGTTTCGGGGGTGGTGATCAGCCCTCTTCGCATGTCCGTTCCTTTCCCATCTTTTTATACATGCCGGTACAATATACTTCTCCTCTAGAAGTACTGTTAAAATAACGCACCGCCCGGTCGGACGTAACGCGAATTATGCTGTTGGTGGTGGTAGAACCCAGTGCCGGCTTGGTTCATGCGGTGCAGGTTGAATCACCTGCCCCCTATGAGCAGCGATCAAGAATGAGTTGCGTGACCATGCGGACGGCCACGCCCGAGCCGCCGCCGGGTGTATAGGGCTGGTCCTTGTCCTGCCAGGCGGTACCGGCGATGTCCAGGTGCACCCAGGGGGTCTCACCCACGAATTCCTTAAGGAAGACGCCCCCGGCGATGGTGCCGGCCAGGCGGGCCATGCCGATGTTCTTTATGTCCGCCACTTTAGATTTGATATCTTCGGAGTACTCCTCCCACATTGGCAGTTCCCACACCCGTTCACCGGTAGTTGCCGATGCCCGCTGCACATCGGCCAGCAACTCTTCGTTGTTGCCCATGATGCCGGTGGCAAGGTGCCCGATGGCAATGAGCACTGCGCCGGTGAGGGTGGCAAAGTCAATGATGGCAACCGGTTTGTGCCGGTCCACCACGTAGGACAGGGCGTCGGCCAGGATCAGGCGGCCTTCGGCGTCGGTGTTGAGGACCTCGATGGTCTTGCCGTTATAAGCGGTAACAATATCTCCGGGACGCTGGGCCGACCCGCCGGACATGTTCTCCGTGCTGGGAATTGCCGCCACCACGTTGATGGCCGGTTGCAGTTCAGCCAGCACTCGCATGATCCCCAGCACGGTGGCCGCTCCGGACATATCAAACTTCATCTCGTCCATCCGGTCCGCCGGCTTGATGGAGATGCCGCCCGAGTCGAAGGTTAGACCCTTACCCACCAGCGCCACCGGAGCAGCGCCTTGCGGCCCGCCCTTATATTCCATAATGATGAACTTGGGTGGCTCATTGGCCCCCAGCGCCACTCCGGCCAGAGCGCCCATGCCCAATTTGGTGAACTGCTGGCGGTCAAATACCCGGCAGCTCATGCGCGGCGACCGGGCGATCTCCTCAGCCGTCTCGGCTATCCGGGTGGGGGTCATAATATTGGCGGGATGGTTTTGCAGGTCCCGGGCAAAGCAGACGGCGGTGGCCGTAATGTTCCCTCGACCCAGGCTGTCGCTTTCGGCCGGACCGTGTAGCACCAGTTGATCTAAGACTCTATCATCCTCATCCGGCTTTTTATAGTCCTGGAAGCGATACGAGCCGAGGATCAGCCCCTCCACCATGGCCTGGGTAAGCTCCTCCGCGGGCAGGTCGGCTTCGAAGCCTAGCAGGGCGCAACCGGGCTGATTATGCTTGATAGCCAACCCCACTGCGTTACCGGCCGCCAACCGGGCCACTTCGGTGGTGAATTTACTAGTTTCACCGAGACCCACCAGCGCCACCCGGGCCAGGGGACCGCCGGAGAACAGCACCAGGGAATCGCCCTTTTTCCCCTTGAAATCGCCACGCTTGATCACTTTGTCCAACAGGCCGTCCAGAGCACTGTCCACTGCGCGCTGCCCAGGCTGTAACCCCTTGTCCTGAAATACTCCCAGCGCCAGGAAATCTAGTGGGCGGGTGAAATCAGGTTTGGGAGTATGCTCGACTTGCTTGACGTAGGACATCTATGGTTCCCCTGCTTGAAAGATGAAAGGATGGCCGCGAAAGCGGTGGCAAAACGGACTGAAAGTTACGGTTAGCGAAAGCGAAAAGGTGTAGCGGTTGGCACTCTATTTCATTTTCGCCAGCAAGGCCTGGAAGCGGGGGTGGCTGCGCAAAGGATCAAGATCAGAATCGTTCTCGACCCAGGCTCTATTGCTTAAACCAGCACCCAGCACTTTTTCGATACAGTCGATAGCGTCTTCGATCTCCCCTGCCAGGGAATAGACGCAGCCTACATTGTATAAAACTGCCGGTTCATCCGGTTCGATCTCCAAGGCCCGCTTGGCCCACGCCAATCCCTCCTCCCGCTTACCAAGCTCTACAAGGGCGCCAGCCCCAAAGTAAAGGGCACGGGTATCGTGGGGGTTCAGCTCCAGATGGTTCTCGATGGTGTCCAGGGCCCTCCTGCGGGCCGCCTTGGCCTCAGCTCCCCGGCCCAGCCCGGTATAGACTGTGGCCAGAAAACTTGGCGCCTGGATATCCTCGGGACGCACCTCACTGGCCTGCTTGAAAAGCTGGGCCGCCTGCTCCCTTTTACCCTGAACCAGGCAGGCACGACCATAGAAGAAGTACGCCTCAAAGAGCCGGGGATTAAGACCCAGGGCAATCTCGAACTCCCGTTCCGCTTCGCCATATTGCTGGCGCAAGGTAAGGGCATGGCCCCGTGCCACGTGGGCTTCCGCCAGCTCCGGGTCCAGTTCCAGGGCCTTCCGGCTGGCCTGCTCGGCCTCCTTGAGGTTCTCCTCTTTACCTCCCAAATAGGCATACAGCCAGGAGCTGCAGTCGGCCAGGCCGGCGTAAGCCAGGGCGTAGTTGGGATCAATGGCGGTGGCCTTAGTGAACATCTGCCGCGCAAAGTCAAAGCTCCTCACCCGCAATTCGTAGAAGAACTTTCGCCCGCGCAAATAGTAGTCGTAAGCCTCAATGCTGTCAGTGGGCAATTCCTCCAGGGTACGTTTTTCACTGTCACTCAACATGACCCGGAGAGCTTGGACGATATTTCCCGCGATCTCGTCCTGAATGGCGAAGACATCCTTGAGTTCTCGGTCATACTTCTCAGACCAGAGGTGGTAGCCGTCGGCCACGTTGATCAGCTGGGCCGAGATTCGCAGCCGGTTATCCGATTTCCTTACGCTCCCTTCCAGCACTGTCGCCACATTTAGCTTTTGTCCGATCTCGCGGATGTCCTGCTGTTGGCCTTTGAATGCAAAGGCGGAGGTCCGGGCAGATACGCGCAAGTCCTTGATCC
>JACZSB010000220.1 GCA_022574435.1 Fidelibacterota bacterium | reverse complement strand
GTGTAGGTCAAGACCCTCTCTTACCAGTACAGCGACTCGGGGCATTATTATTTCATGGATAATGACACCTTCGAGCAGGTGGCGCTGTCGGCGGAGCAGCTGGGTGGGGCCGTCGACTTCCTGGTGGATAACCTGGAGGTGACCATCGCCTTTCACGGCGCCGATCCGGTGGAGGTGCGGATACCGGCCCATATGAATATTAAAGTGGCCAAGACCGAACCGGGCCTGCGGGGCGATACGGCCACCGGCGGCAGTAAACCAGCCACCCTGGAGACCGGGGTGACCCTGCAGGTACCTCTGTTTGTGGAACCGGGCGAGACCATCCGGATCGACACCCGGGAGCGGCGCTACATCGAGCGGGTCAAGGGTTGACGCACTTACATTTATACGACATATTGGGGTTTTGATGCTCAAGGACAAAATACAGGAACTGATCGCCATCATCGAGGAGAGCGGTGTCAATGAGATAGAGGTCTCCAGTTGGTGGGGGCGCAAGATTCGAGTCACCAAGAACAGTTCGGCCCCAGTCGGTACGATCGCGCCGCCGGCCACAGCCACTCCGGGCCCACCGATAGTGGGAACCGCCGGGCCACCGGAAGCGGCCCCCGAAACTTCCCGCCATCATACCATCACCGCCCCCATAGTCGGTACCTTTTACGCGGCCGCATCACCCGAATCGCCGCCTTTCATCAAGGTGGGCGACCGGCTAAAAACGGGGCAGACCATTTGCATCATCGAGGCTATGAAGATCATGAACGAAATCGAAAGCGACGTTGATGGTACCGTGGTGGAAATCCTGCCGGACAACGCCACGCCGGTGGAGTTCAACCAGCCGTTGGTAGTGGTGGACCCGGCCTGAGCGCATGGGATCACCTCGTCAAGCCTGTGATAAAGCCCTTACTTTGCTAGGGATAGACTCCGGCGATCTGCTCGGGCCAGTTCCGGGTCGTCATGCCACCTCCCATCAATCGCTAAACGATAGCTGACCCATGTTCAGTAAAGTGCTGATCGCCAATCGGGGGGAGATAGCACTGCGGATTATTCGGACCTGCCACGAGTTGGGCATTGCCACCGTGGCGGTCTATTCCACGGCGGACGAACTGGCCCTGCACGTGCGGTTCGCCACCGAGGCGGTGTGCATCGGGCCCCCCGACAGTAAGCGCAGCTACCTGCACATTCCGGCCATCATGGCCGCCGCCGAGTTGACCAATGCCGACGCCATCCACCCGGGCTACGGTTTTCTGGCGGAAAACGCCGAATTTGCTCAAATTTGCACCGATCACGGCATCACCTTTTTAGGTCCTTCGGCCAAGATCATCAACCTCATGGGCAACAAAGCTCAGGCCCGCAAGACCATGATCGCCGCCGGTGTTCCGGTCATACCGGGATCCAAAGATGTAGTCCCGAACGTCCAGGAGGCCATCGGTATCGCCGAGGGGCTGGGTTACCCGGTGATGGTCAAAGCGTCAGCCGGGGGCGGGGGCCGGGGCCTGCGCCAGGTGGACACCCCGGAGCAGCTACCAAACCTATTTGCCCAGGCGAGCAACGAGGCCCAGTCGGCCTTTGGCAATGGCGACCTGTACCTGGAGAAATACGTCCGGGAACCGCGCCACATCGAAGTGCAGATCATCGGCAACGCCGATGGGCAGGCGGTGGCTCTGGGCGAGCGGGAGTGTACCATCCAGCGCCGCCACCAGAAGCTGCTGGAGGAGTCGCCCTCGCCTATTGTGGATGATAAGTTGCGCAACGAGCTGTGCCAGGCGGCCGTGCTGGCAGCGGAGCAAGTGGGTTATGTGGGGGCCGGCACAGTGGAATTTCTGATGGATGCCGACCGTAAGTTCTACTTCATGGAGATGAACACCCGCATCCAGGTTGAGCACCCCGTTACCGAGCTGGTCTACGGGTTGGACCTGGTAAAACTGCAGATCGGGGTGCACGCCGGGGTACCGGTGCCCGGTTGGGTGCGGAAGGCCCGCCTGCGGGGTCACGCAATCGAGTGCCGCATCAATGCCGAGGACCCAGCACACGACTTTCGGCCCGGTCCGGGATTGATCAGCAGCTTTCACATTCCGGGCGGCATGGGCGTGCGGGTGGATACGGCCGTTTATGCCGGGTACCAGGTGCAACCATATTACGACTCCATGATCGCCAAGCTGATCGTGCACGGCCCCAACCGGGATGAGGCCATCAACCGTATGCAGCGGGCGCTGGAGGAATTCGTCGTTGAGGGTATCCCCACTACTATCCCGTTCCAGCAGCAGGTATTGGCCCACCCGGATTTTCGTCGGGGCGAATTCACTACCGCCTTCCTGGAGACCTTTGAGTATCAACCGGCGATGGAAAACGCATGAATATCCCTACCGACCTGCAGTATACCAAAGACCATGAGTGGATCCGCCGGGAAGATGACCTGGCAGTTCTGGGCATCACCGATTTCGCACAGGGCGAATTAGGCGATATTGTTTTCGTGGAGTTCCCGGATGTGGGGGCCACCTTTAAACAGGGCGAGGTATTCGGCACTGTGGAGGCAGTGAAAACAGTGGCCGACCTGTTCATGCCGGTGGCAGGGGAAGTGGTGGAGGTTAACTCGGGGCTGGAAGACGCCCCCGAACAGGTAAACAGCGATCCCTATGGCCTGGGCTGGATGGTCAAGGTCAGGATTGCCGATTCTTCCCAGCTGGATGATCTAATGGGCGCCTCGGAATATAAGGAGCTGGTGGCGTGACCCGGCAGCATCCCTATATACCGGCCACCGAGGCTGAAGAAGAGGCCATGCTGGCAACCATCGGCGTGACATCCTTCGAGGAGCTGGTCGACATCATCCCGGCTAACCTGCGCCTGCGGGATGACCTGGGCCTGCCGTCGAGTAAATCGGAGGTGGAACTGGTTGCCGAACTCAGCCGGTTGGCGGATCGCAACCGGCCCGCCGGCGCTCGAACAAGTTTTCTGGGCGGCGGTGTCTATGACCACTACACACCTGAGGCGGTCCCGGCCATCGCCATGCGATCCGAGTTCTATACCGCTTATACCCCTTATCAGGCCGAGGTGAGCCAGGGCACGCTACAGGTCATGTACGAGTTTCAAACCATGATCTGCGAGATCAGCGGGCTGGAGGTGGCCAACGCCTCACTATACGATGGAGCGTCAGCGGCGGCCGAGGCCTGTTCCATGGCCCTGGGGATCACCGGCCGCCAACGGATTCTGCTTCCCGAAACCGTAACCGCCGCCACCCGGGAAGTAGTGGCCACCTATCTGCAAAATCGCGATGCTGAGCTGATTGCAATTGCCAGCAAGGACGGGCGGGTGGACCTGGCCGACCTCAAGGCCAAGTCGGCTGGGGCTGCGGCGGTGGTGGTGCAATCGCCGAACTGCCTGGGACTGGTGGAGGATTGGGCGGCGGTGCGCCAGGCGTTGGCCGATGATAAAACCGTGCTGATCGCCTCAGCCGACCCGCTCACATTGGGATTGCTGGAGAGTCCCGGTCGAGCCGGGGCCGATATATACGTGGGGGAGGGCCAATCGTTGGGCATCCCCATGTCGTTCGGAGGACCGTACCTGGGGTTGATGTCTGCCAAATCTAAATATGTCCGGCGCATGCCCGGCCGGATTGTGGGCCGCACAACCGATCAAAAAGGCCGCCCCGGCTTCGTGATGGTATTGCGCACCCGCGAACAGGACATCCGCCGGGAGAAGGCCACCTCCAACATCTGCACCAACCAGGGCCTATTGGCCTTGTGGGCCACGGTTTACCTGTCTCTACTGGGTCGTGATGGGCTGACACGGCTGGCCCGTTTGTGCTTCGACCGCAGCCAATACCTGGGCCGGGCCATCGACGCCTTACCAGGCTATACGCTGCCGTTTGGTTTCGGTTATGTTAAGGAGTTGGTGGTCCGGCCCCCGGTGCCCGCCGGTGAGCTGCTAAGTAGTGCCGCCAAGGAGGGCTTCCTGCTGGGTACCGTTGAGTGGCAGGGGGAGCGGTTCCTGCAGTTGGCGGTGACCGAAAAGCGCACCCGGGCGGATATGGACCGCCTGGTGGCATTCTTGGCGGCGAATTCGTGACTGTTTTCCAGAGTCTGTTGGAGCGTCTCGATCACCAGAGCGCCAACTATTTGGTGCTCATCGACCCGGACCGCAAGAACGATGGTCACCTGGAGCAGCTGGTGGAGGCGGTTAATGCTTCGGGCGCCGACGGGATCCTGGTGGGCGGCAGCCTGATCATGGACGGGCAGTTTGAGCAGCGGGTAGCCCAGATCAAGGCGGCGGCCCAGGTGCCGGTGATCTTGTTCCCTGGAGGTACAACCCAGCTCACACAGCATGTGGACGCGGTGCTGTTCATGTCGCTGCTCAGTGGCCGTAATCCCCAGTTTCTGATCAGCGAGCAGGTCCAGGCGGCGCCCATTATCAAGCACCTGGGACTCGAAACCGTGGCCACCGGCTACCTGCTGTTGGCCGGGGGCGGATCCACAGCCGTGGAGTTTATGAGCGATACCCGGCCGTTGCCGTTGGATAAACCGGACCTGGTGGTGGCCCACGCCCTGGCGGCCCAATACCTGGGCATGTCCCTGGTATACCTGGAGGCCGGCAGTGGGGCTCAGCGCTCCGTGCCCGATGAGGTGATCCGGGCGGTGACCGAGGCCGTGGACATTCCGGTGATGGTGGGGGGCGGTATTCGCGATCCTGAGGCGGCGGCTGCCAAGGTACGGGCCGGGGCCAAATTCGTGGTAACCGGCACAGTGGCGGAGAAAACGGGGACCCACGAGCTGCTGCGGGCCTTCGCTGAGGCCGTTCACCGGGGCTGAAGGAGCCGGCCGCCAGGGAACAGAGCCGGGCCCTGTGAAAGACTTACTAGAGGACTACCTACTCTACGCCCGGGTCGAACGCAACCTGGCGCCTACCACTTTAACGAGCTACGAAATTGACCTGCAGCGCTATTTGGCGCATCTGCAGGACGCCGGTGTTGACGACCTGGACCAGGTTCGCCAATCCCACATTCGGGGCTACAC
>JACZSB010000219.1 GCA_022574435.1 Fidelibacterota bacterium | reverse complement strand
GGTGTATGCTGAGGGTATAGTTGTCCATGAAGGCCAGATAACGGGCCGAAGCCAGGCTGGAGTCCCGCACCAGGTAGTCGGCGATCTCAGCCGCCAGCAACAGTCCCTGTTCGGTAAATTCCGATTCACCCGAGATGGTCATGGCCAGCATCTCGGCCACCTTATACTCGGCCTGCAGGGCATGCAAGTGTGCCAGCCGGTACTGTAGTATGGGAGAGACCGGCGTATACTCATTGACCAGGGCAGCCGACAGGACGTTTATAGCCTCGCTGCGGCGGTTTCGGTGCACCAGGCGCTCGCAGGCTACCAACGCCTGGTACTCCCGGGGCTGGTCACCGAAGCGCCCCACCAGGCCGGCTAATTCCAACAGGTCGTTAAAGGCCGGATCGGCCGGACCGATGGTGGCCAGCAGTCCTCCCACGTGAACCCCGAGCGAATCACGATGGCCGGATAGAAACAGGAGCTCCACGGTCTTGAGCTCTACCTGGGTGAGCTGTTCCCTGGTCTTGGCCCGCTTCAGCCCATCCTGAAGCGCCTGTTCTGCGGCCCCCAGGTCGCCCCTGGCCACCAGAACATCCACCATGCGCAGGTAGATTTCAGTTTGAATCGCCCGGGCCTGGCGGGAGCTTAAGGCCGCCTGCAGGTCCAGCAGGGCGCCATCGAAGTCGTCCAGTAACCGATACTTTATCCCGGCCAGTTGTAGTCGTGCTCGGGGATTATGCCAGGT
The DNA here is from genome assembly GCA_022574435.1 of Fidelibacterota bacterium. Taxonomy (GTDB): domain Bacteria; phylum Fidelibacterota; class Marinisomatia; order SCGC-AAA003-L08; family TS1B11; genus JACZSB01. Next base: position 4,282 of record JACZSB010000219.1, on the reverse strand, counting down.
ACTCACCAGGGAATCGTAGAGTGCCATAGCCTGGCGCAACGGTTCTAGTTGCGGCTCAGCCACATGGATGAATGGGAGGATGAAGAACCGGTTTGCGGGGTAGAAACCTGACAGCACCAGGCTCTCACGTTGCAACTGGCTGCGAGTCAGAAATACGCCGGCCAATTCCATCAGCGTCTGTTCATGCAAAGGCCTGGCGCTCTCATCGGCCAGGATCTCCTGCATCAGTTCCTGGGCCAGTACGTACTCCTGTTCGTCCACCAGATCAAGAGCCAGGGCGAGACGTTCCCGGTGGGGAGTCTCCAGCAATCGGTGTAGCTCCAGCACCTGGCCGAAGTTGTGGTATCGAAACTCGACCTTGGCCAGTATACTCAGGGCCATTGAGGTACCGTGCCCGCTCAGTTTTTCACGGAGCATCGCCAGCATTTCAGGCTCCTGGGGGAAGCTGAGCAACTGGTTGCTTACGTTGGGGAGAGCTCGCGGCTGGTTCTCGAGGTGACGGAGGAACTCGTCGGTGGCTTGGTCATAATTGAGGCGGGCGGCATACAGCCGGCCCATGTCAAGGGCGAAAAAACCGGAATCGCCCTTGGCATGCCGGAGACCGGCCAGCACTGCCTGGCCCTCTTCGGCCAGATCACTGGTAAACAGACGGCTCAGCACCAGGCGCTCGGCGGTGGTGTTGCCGGCAAAACGATCCAAAACCGCCTCCCAGGACGCCAGGGCATCGGCAGACCGCCCCAGGGACAAGTAGGCTTCACCCACTTCCACGTGAGTCTGGAGATCATCGGGGTAGCTCAGCAGGTGCGCCTCCAGCACTGTCAGCAGTTCCAGGTACTGTCCGCTGGTTCGTAGCAGGCGTTTATGGCGCAAGTAGAACTTGGCATTACCTGGAAACCGGGTCACCAGGTCGGAATAAATAGCCTGGGCTTGGGACGAGTTTCCGGCCTGCTCGAGCTGCATGGCAAGTTTGAATTGACTGTCAGCCTGGCGGGCGGCGCGGCGTTCCGGGGTGATCTGGCCCGGCGCCAGGCTCAGCAACCATGTGATCAGCAACACAATCCCAACCCGCTTTGAAAGGAACATTAGCGGTTATTCCCGGCCAACTGCTTGTCCCGCCAATCGGCGGAAATAGTGCTGGATTATCACCTGGTATTCCTGAGAATAGCCCTCCCGCAGCGCTTTGTCCATGGCCTGCATGATGGTATCCCCCCGTTGGCCCAGGCCGGACTGTAGACTCAACGGTCCGGCGTAAGTAAATCCCTCCGTCGGCGTGCGGCCCCGGCGCTCCTGCTTGAAATCATCCACTGCCAACGATTTCTGATGATCCAACATGCGGCTGAGAATCCGTTGCTGGCGGTCCAGGGTGCGACGGGTTACCCGGCGTCGCTGAAAATCCTTAATTATTTCCTCCATCTCCTGCAGGGCCTGCCCCAATCCCCCCTCCTGCCCCCCGGATTGTGAGGGGTAATCATTCAGGATTGATTCCAGGGCCTGGGCCAGTTGCCGCTGGCGGGCCTGGAGCCGGCGCATCAATTCCGCCTGCGACATGGCGGCCATCTGTCCCAGCTGCATGCTGAGGGTCTGCTGGTTCAACCCCTGTTGTCCCTGGGACAGATTCTGCATACGCTGTAGATATTGCTCGTATCCGGAAGCCGAGCCGCTCTGCATCATGACCTGCATGGCATTGTTAAGGGCCACGGCGGTTTCATTGAGCCCCGTCATGGCGCTCAACTGACTATCGGTGGCCTCGCGCATATTTCCACTCTCCAACTGCTCAACTGATTTGTGCATGGCGGCATTGGCCCGGCCTACGGCCCGCCCCATTTCAGGCGTTATATTGAAAGACTGGCGACCCAAGGCCATCAGTTGCTGGATCACCTGGGACAGCGCCTTTACCAAGTTATGCTGCTCCTCGGCTGCCTCGCGGACCCGAGGCGAACTGCGCGGCATGCGGGCAGTTTGAGCGTGGAGCTCCTCCTGCAGCATGGAAGTGGTCAGAACGCCGCTCAGCACCCTTTGGAATCGAGCCATCATTTCGCTGACCGTGGCATCCTGGAACTGGTCTTGGATATCGGTGGCCTCCTGATGCATGAGGCTCAGTTGATCGGTGCTGCGTTCCAACTCGGCATTGCTGCTCTCCCAATCACCGGACTGCATCGAGCTCGAACCTTGGGCCAGCCCGGACTGGGTATCTCTGGCCAGCTGGTTGTCAGGCAACTCACCCAGCCTGGCGGCGGCAGCAGAGCTGTAGGGCCTCATCAGCACGGCGGTTTCACGCATGGTGGATCGTAAGGCTTGCAGCGAACGCTCCTGCTCGGTATGCCGCGCCGCCAAGTCCTGTAATCGACGGCGGCTTTCCTGGGCAGAATCCTCATTTGCGCCGGCTTGATCATCTGCGGCACTTTCCGGTATAGGGGTGGATTCGAGCTCTCGCAACAGTTCCTCCTCAACCGCTACCATTTCCTCCAGTCGCTGCACCACCTCATCCATTTTCAGCTCTGCCAGGGCCCGCTGGAATATGTCCAGGAAACGATCCAGCTGAGCCTCGAACTCGTCGGCCTGGAACTGCATGTTCTGCAGCGCCTGCTTGAGCCGCTCGGGATCCATGTTCTCCAGTGCTTCCCGCAACCGGTTCATGGCCTCCTCCAGGTCAGCGCTCATGATCTGCTCGAGCAAGTTTTGTAGCTCGTCATACTTCCGAAGTAGTTCCGGGCTGAAGAGCTGATTGTCTTCCGATTTAACTCCCAACTCACGAATTTCATGCTGCACCCGTTCCAGCTGGCTAAGTACTTCTTCCAAGGTTTGGAATACTTCCTTTCCCTTCTGCTGCTGCTCCCAGGAAACCTGGTTCTCTTCCATCAAATTTTGTTCCATTTCCTCCAGCAATGACCGCACCTTTTCCAGTTCCTCCAACATCCCTTCAGTGGCGGTGACGGATTGATCGGAGCGATCAGCCACCTGGGCGAACAGGTCGGTGAGGGTGGGCAGCCGGGCCACCAGGGTGGCGGATACCGCTTTGCCCGGACCCGAGACAACGTTGTTATCGTAAACCTCCAGATGAAAATGCACTTCGTCGCCGGGCATCAGTCCCAGGGGACCGAGCTCCCACAGGTGGGTGATGCGCTGGCTGCGGCGGTCGGCCGCCAGCTCCTTAATGTCGCGGGTGTAAATCTGGTTATCCTGAGATAGATACTGCGGTTTGCGAATTTCATAGGTGATCTGGGCCTGGCTGAAGCCATAGTCATCGGATACATCGAACTGGAGGGGCAACAGCATGGTCTCATCCAGCTCCACGTCCACCAGAGGCATGATCACCGTGAGGGTCGGGGGATAATCCACCAGGCTGGTGAAACGGTATTGGACGGGATTGGCATTGGTCACATCCCGGCGGTCACGGACGGTGATGAACATGGTGTTGGATTCCTCCAGGACAAACTCCCCCTGGACCCTGGTTCCGTCAACTTCCAGAGGCAGCTCCTCCTCGCCCAGATGCAACAGGGCCTCGGCCAGCGGTAGGTTAGTGGTGGCCGTGAACGATACCCGGCTGCCCACCAAGGTGGATATATCGGCCACATTGCCTCCCAGCTTATAGGTGGCCTCGCCCGTGTGGGCCGGGGGCGAGATCAAGAAGCTGAGACTTTGAATGATGGGCCGGTCAGTGAGGGAAATGCGGTGGGCTTCGGAGCGGATCTCCTCCCAATGGGAAAACCAGTTGGGGTTGCGGATGCGGGCGTAATAAGTAACATCATCGCGGATATCCTCGAATTGGTGCACGAAGCGGCCCTGATGCAGACCGACCAGAGCTGTGCGGCCCCGGCCTTGCTCATTATACCACAGCACTTCGATCTCCGGTGGCGAGGCCTCAAAGGCGGTAAAGACCACTGCCACCGTGTCGCCGCCCAACACTTCCAGGTCACCACGGACAGACAGCAGGATGAAGGGGGTGGGCGTGGGATACTCATGTCCCGGGTGCCAGAGCCTTTTGGTGGCCTGGTACATATCCCCTGGCGCGGACACCCAGGCCAGTGCCACCGCTAGTAGCAACACGCGCACCAGCCATACCGGCGGTTGATAACGCCGGGGGGTGAGACTACGGAGATCGAGCCGCCGCAGCTGATCCGCCACCAGACCGACCGACCTTGACATTAAATCCGCATTGGGGCTGTCAGGCTTCAGCACCAGGCCATCCTCCAGCTGCAGTGCGTTGAGCAACCGGTCGGTCTCCTCTCCCAACCGGCGGCCAACCCGGGCGGCCGGGGCTCGCATGCTTACCCAGGGCCAC
>JACZSB010000218.1 GCA_022574435.1 Fidelibacterota bacterium | reverse complement strand
TGGGTGGAATTCGAATGGGGAACGGACATCTACATCGCCAGACAGATCGTCAACGAAAAACTTCAGTCCGTCCGGAACGCTATTCCTGATGATGTAGACCAGCCCATCCTGGCGCCGATCACCTCCATCATGGGAGAGATCATGCTGGTGGGAGTCACCAGCGACAGCACATCGGCGATGGAGCTGCGCACCCTGGCCGAATTCACCCTCCGGCGACGGCTGCGATCTATCCCCGGCGTGGCCCAGGTGCTGGTCTATGGCGGTGAAACCAAACAGTATCAGGTCCAGATTAACCCCTACCTGCTGCGCAAGTATGACCTGAGCATGCGGGAGATTCTCCACGCCGTTTCGGCAACGAACGTCAATGCCACCGGCGGCGTGTTTGTTGATGCGGGTCAGGAATATCTGATCCGCGGGATTGGACGGATCAGGACGCTGGATGACCTGGGTTACACGGTGGTAGCCACCCACAATGGTATCCCGATCCTCATTCGCGATGTGGCCCAGGTGGCCATCGCTGCGGCCACCCCTTTGGGTACGGCCTCCATCAATAACCGCAACGGTGTCATGTTGGTCATCAGCAAACAGCCCGACGCGAACACGCTGGAACTGACCCGGAATATTGAAGCGGTTATGGATGAAATCCGACCATCGCTGCCACCGGACGTGATCCTGCATACGGACATCTTTAAGCAGGCGGACTTTATCGAAGTGGCCATACAGAACGTGGTGGAAGCGATCCGGGATGGGGCGATCCTGGTGGTGTTGGTCCTGTTTGCTTTCCTGATGAACATTCGTACCACGACCATATCGGTGATTGCCATTCCCTTGTCGCTGGTGGTGTCCATCCTGGTGTTGAAACTGCTGAATCTGTCCATCAATACCATGACCTTGGGCGGGATGGCCATCGCTATTGGCGTACTGGTCGATGATGCGATTATTTATGTGGAGAATGTTTACCGTCGTATTCGTCAAAACCAGGCAAAACCGGAGCCGGATCGTCGGCCCTTCGATGATGTTGTGGCAGACGCCTCCTCGGAAATCCGGTCGCCGATTGCCATGGCCACGTTCATTGTCATCGTCGTGTTTATCCCCATCTTTTTCTTGAGCGGTGTGGAAGGACGGATGCTCAGACCTCTTGGGCTGGCGTATGTTGTTTCTATTTTTGCATCCTTGTTGGTGGCGGTAACCGTTACCCCCGCCTTGAGCTCCTACTTGTTGCGCACTGTTTCCACCAAACAGATCAAGGACAGCTGGCTGGTTAGCCGGCTCAAGACTCTGTATTTACCCACCCTCAAGTGGTGCTTGCGCCGAAGAAACCAGATCATCGGATTGGCGGGAATATTGGTCGTCATAGCGTTGACCATCCTGCCGTTTATGGGCCGCTCATTCTTGCCGGAATTCAACGAGGGGACTTTGAACATCAGCGTCGCCACCGTACCGGGAACGTCCCTGCATGAATCGGATCAGATTGGAAAGATGGTGGAAGAGATATTGCTGTCCCATCCCAACGTCCTGTCCACCGCCAGACGAACGGGCCGCACGGAATTGGACGAACATTCCATGGGGTCTCACGCGCATGAATTGGAAGTTAAGATCGACCTGGTCACTATCGATAAACAGGAGCTGCTGGAAACATTGCGCCGGGATCTCTCCCTCGTGCCGGGGACGATTATTACCATCGGTCAGCCCATCAGCCACCGCATTGACCACATGCTGTCCGGCACGCGGGCGAACATCGCGGTGAAAATCTTCGGACCTGATCTGTATCAACTGCGGACGCTGGCCGAACAGGTGAAAGTTCAGATGGAAGACGTGATCGGGATCGTCGACCTGTCCGTTGATCAGCAGACGGATATCCCCCAGGTGCGCATCAGAGCCAACCGCCAGAAAATGGCGCTGTATGGTCTGCGGTCGGCTGACCTGGATGAGCTGATCGATATCGCCTTCCTGGGGATCAAGGCGTCGCAGGTCTTTGAGCAGGACAGCCGGCACGACCTGGTGGTGCGCTACGCCCCTGAGTTCCGGGGTGATCTGGAGGCCATCCGCAACAGTCTCATCGACACGCCCACCGGCGCCAAAATTACCCTTGATATGGTGGCGGACATCATCATGGACCGGGGGCCCAACTACATCCAGCGGGAAAATGTGCAGCGCAAGATCGTGGTGCAGGCGAATGTGGCGGGGCGCGACCTGCGGAGCGTGGTGGACGAAATCAAAACCCAAATTGACCGGAATGTCCCCTTCCCGAAGGGGTATTATGTTGAGTTCGGCGGGCAATTCGAAAGTGAGCGTGAAGCGACGCGCACCGTGGCCCTGTTGAGCCTCTTATCCATTACGGCGATTCTAGTGATCCTGTATATGACCTTCGGCAATTTCCGCCAGGCTATTCTGGTCATGGCCAATCTGCCGCTGGCCCTCATCGGCGGCATCGTGACCATTTTCTTCACTGATGGCATTATTACCATCGCCTCCCTGGTGGGATTCATCACGCTTTTCGGGATCGCTGTGCGTAACGGCATCCTGATGGTGTCCCATTACAATTATTTGATGGACCGGGAAGGAAAACCGCTGCTGGAGGCCGTGGTTCAAGGCTCTATGGAACGGTTGAGTCCCGTACTGATGACGGCCATGACCACCGGGCTGGCTCTGCTGCCCCTGGCTTTGGCGGGAGATCAGCCGGGCAGTGAGATCCAGTCGCCCATGTCCATTGTGATACTGGGGGGGTTGCTCACGGCCACATTCCTGAACCTGATCGTGATCCCGGTGCTGTTTGTGAAGTGGGGGGTTAAGCCGCAGACTTAGGAGATATGGGAATTCCCCGCATCTAATCTGAAACGCAGGGGCCGAGCCTAACGCAGTTTAGCTATCCAGCACCCCGGCCTGGTAATCGCGGAAAGCCTGCTCCAGCTGCTCGCGGGTATTGAGCACAAACGGTCCAGCCCGGGCGATAGGCTCATCCAGGCGCTCACCGGCCACCAGCAGGCAGCCGGCCCCTTCCGGTCCCCCCTGGAGGCGGACAGTGTCGCCCTCACCAAGCACGAGTAACTGGCTGGCCTGGGCCTCCTGAGACTCGGTTTCCGGACCGGCCGTCAGGCTACCTTTATACAAGTGCACAAAACCGCTCAGGTTTGGTGGTACCGAGTGAGTGAAGACGGCCCCCGGTTCCAATTCGATATCGAAATAGAGGGTAGAAATCCAGGTTTTGGCCGGACCTGACTGTCCCTCGTAATCCCCGGTTATTAACCTTACCTTGACGCCGTGACCGGTTACTTCCGGCACCTGTTCGGGCGGAATGTCCTGGTAGCGGGGCGCCGTGAATTTGTGCTCGGCGGGCAGATTGATCCACAACTGGTAGCCCCATACCAGCCCCTCGGTAGTTTCCGGCATCTCGCTGTGAATGATGCCCCGGCCGGCCGTCATCCATTGGACACCGCCGGGAGTGAGGAGCCCTTGGTTGCCCTGTGAGTCGCGGTGGCGGAAACGTCCCGCCTTGAGATAAGTTACGGTCTCGAAGCCGCGATGAGGATGGTCCGGGAATCCGGCCTGATAGTCACTTGAGTCGCTGCTGCGGAATTCATCAAGCAGCAGGAATGGATCCAGGTCGCTAAGCTCCGGGCTACCGATGAAGCGGGTGAGATTTACCCCGGCGCCATCGGTGGTTGGTTGGCCGGCGATCCCGGCACTGATTTTCCTAATTCTTGCAGTCGTCATCTTAGACTCCTGATATCAAAGTTGTTCCTGTCCAAGTGGTTTTCTGACCTTATTAAAGCTGTTTGCATGCCGGGAAGTTCCCACTTAAACTTCGCTGGATAATGCCCGATACTATTTTGGGCTGTTTTGTGGCGCAATAGCCCCCTTATATTAACCACAGATTGGATATATCAGCATGATACGAACGCTTTCAATATTGGCCCTTTCCGCCATGATGTGGGGCTGCGGCGCCCGGACCGGCATCGACTGGTTCCAGGGTCCCTTCGCGTCAGCCCAAGCCACCGCCGGGGACAATATGATCATGCTCGATTTCTACACCGAGTGGTGACAGTGGTGCAAACGGCTGGATGCCGTTACGTTTCCTGACAGCCGGGTGATTGCCTTTGCCGAGGATAGATTACTGTGCATGAAGGTTGACGCCGAGAAGGGTGAGGGTATGGATCTGGCCGAGCGGTATCACATCACCGGTTATCCCACAATTATCTTTACCCGGGCCGCGGGCGGCGAGGTGGACCGGATCATCGGCTACCTGCCGCCGGACAGATTCCTTGAGGAGCTGGACCGCATTACCAGCGGGAAAAACACCCTGGAAAGCATTCGAGCGGAAATCGAACATGACCCGCAGGATCTGGACGCTTTCCTGCGTTATGGCTGGAAGTTGGATGACCGGGAAGTGTACTCCGAGGCGATCGACGTTTGGCGCAGCGTCCAACTGCTATCCAAGGACAACTCACCGGCTAGCCGGCTGGGCGACTTCAAGGTGGCCGAAGCGCTGGCTCTGGCGGACAGTATAACCGACCCCTTGGACGCCTATCTGGAGGCTGTTCCCGAGAGCGAGTACACCGCCCAAGCTATGCAGGGGGTGGTTCAAATTTATCGGTCCCGGCACGATGTCTTGGCTGAAGCGACCGGTTATAAACAGCTGGTGGACTACTCTATTCAGATCAAGGCGGCCACCCCGCGGCTGCTGAACAGCTATGCCTGGCGTATGACCCAGCTGGAACAGAACCTGGAGGACGCCCTGGAGCGGGTCCGGTTGGGTGTGGAACTGGCTGCCGGCGATGAAGCGGAAAGCCGGGCGGGAATACTGGACACCGAGGCCGAGGTATTATGGAAGTTGGGACGGGTGGACGAGGCGCTGGAAGTGATCACAGTGTGCATCAAACTGCAGCCGGAGGATAATTACTACCGGGATCAGAAAGCCAAGTTCGAGGCTTCACGCCCGCCGGCTTGACGGATCAGGTATGGGCGCCGATAGGCTCGGTTCCCGTCTATATCGCTCCCCCTGATAATACCATG
>JACZSB010000217.1 GCA_022574435.1 Fidelibacterota bacterium | reverse complement strand
CGCGGGTAGGAATATAGATTGTGGTATGATACTCCGCGAATATGAGGCGGAAGCGGTGACGCTGGGCAAGACATTGCTCCAGGCCTCCCTCACCTGCCCTCGGGCGATTTCCAAGTCCAGGTTAGCCTCTTTAAGGACCAGGCTTTTCTGCAAAGCTATTGAGATGGCTTGCCGCAGGTCAATACGATGCGCTTCCTCTGATGTGCTTTCATCTACTCCGGCCTGGAGCTGATTGCCCGCCACCAGGAAGACCACCATGGCCAACACCAGTTTTATTTCAGATCGACTGTTCATAGGTGGCTGTTTCTATCTAATCTGGGCGTGAATTGATATTGGTGTAATCTCATCTTCATCGCTATAGTGCTTGTCGGTGTCCTGGACCTGTAGCCCATGGCTGATATAGGGCGCGAAGGCCCTGAGCAAATGCATCTGGGTTTCCAGCTGGTCTCCGGAGCCATGGGGCTCGCCGCCGTGCAAGCTACACGTCATGGTCAAAGTAACCAGCCCATGGATAATGCTCCAAAGATAGGTCGAGATCACTGCCGGATCACCGGAGCGAAAAACTCCATTCTCAATGCATTCACCAACGCATTGCCGCATCAAATCATATCCGCTGTGGACCGGGAGATTTTCGAAACGGCCCAGAGCATCACTGCGGATACGATAAATCACCTGGAAATATTGCTGATTTTCATAGGCGAAACGAATATAGGCCTCTGCTAAAGCCAGGAGCTTCTCCAGGGAGCCGGCCGGCTGGGATGTAATGGCCTGCTGCAGATATTCATGGAGCCGCCGGATACCCAGTTCCACTACCCGGTCCACCAGATCTTGTTTGCCGTCGAAATAGTGATATATAGCGGTGGCGCTGATTCCCACCTTGGCAGCCACCGCTCGCATGGATAGAGATTGAATGCCTCCTGCTACCAACAGATCCCGGGCGATTTCCAGGATACGAGTCTCGGTGTTAGCGGTTTTGCCGCGATGGTTACGGCGTTGGCGTTTATGCCTTAACGAGGACATTTTCGAGTGGCTGCGATTGCCCTTGACATCCTAATCTTTTAGACAAAGTTCAGCCCTGTCCGGCTGTCTCCAAGTTGCACTGGCGAGACAAGACCTCCAACAGGGCAAAATAGGGGCTCCCAGGCCCCAATCAGGTTATAAAGTTAACAGCGTTAAGTAAGAGATACAACTGAACAATCAGGAGGGTAGGTCGAGTCTAGCTGCTGTCAGGCGCTACGTGCACGAAAAATGACCGGGCGTTGGATGAGGAAAAAAGCCCGTAGCCGCCTACAATGTTTCCGTTGGGCATGTTGAAGCTGTTCTGCCTGAAGGCCTGCCCCTTAAAGTATTCGTTGAAGTGGCTGTCGGTTACCTCCACAGTGATTAAGTGGGGACCATAGTAGTTAAAATAAAGCCATGTGAGGTGTAGTATGTCCATGCTTGAGTTCCACACAAAGGACCCGGGCCGGAAGTAATTCCCCTCCTCGTCGACAAGCATGTGCCCCTTGAAGATGTGGGCCGCCAAACTGCTATCCACGATGGCCCGCGCAACCGTATCGTCCAACGCCAGGGTGCTGACCCGGACGATCCCCGCCGGCTCAAAGGCTTCCCACTGCAGCACGAAAAGGGGTATGGAGGCAAAGCTGGTGGTGTAGCACGGTCCCTCCCGGTAGATGACCGTATCCATATTGAGCGCGCTGAAGTCACCTGAAGCAACAGCCCAGCGCCACACTGTCTCGCTGTACTCATCTTCGTACAACGCAATGGAATCCACCAAAACCTGTGACTCTTCACAGAGCCAGTCCGAGGAAGACCTGCTTGTCAGCGCGAAGCTATCGGGCACGGTGGTAAAGGCCGTTGCGCTGTCGCCATTCTGGACGACATCCAGCCGGTAGGTCCGCCCTGGCAGGATCACTTGCCGGGACGTCGCCTGCTCAAGGTAGCGGCCCGGCCGCCCCGCCACCGGCGCCAGGGTGAATGTCGCGTCGCCATCGAAAATAGTCACCGTGGCATCCGTGACCCACTTACCCTGATCCTCATGGGACTCATCGATCTCAAAGGATCGTGAGACAAAAATCGTGTCCGCTGCCTGGCCATTGGCCACCAGGTGTCCGAATACCACCAGCTTTTCATCATAGGCGCTCTCCTCCACCGGCAGGTTGCAGGCCACCGCCAGGGCCAACGCCGCCGGCAGAGAGTACTTGCCCCTGGATCTATCCTTAAAAATCAATGGTTATCCCGATGCTGGGCAGGAGGGGAAAGATGGAAATTGCCTGCCGCTGGGGGATACCCTCGTCAGGCTCATCGATTTCATCGTCCCCATCGTCATCCAGACCGTTGCCGGTATCGCCGAAGATATAGTTGTACTGGAAAATATTCTCCCGCCAGTAAGCGTTCACCACTTGCAGGAACAGGTCCACTTGCGCGCCTCTCACCTGATAATGACGGATAACGCCCAGGTCCAAACGGTGATAGGGGGGATATCGCAGAGAATTTCTCCCCCCGGATATGGACTGGTAGAACGGCGCGGATTCATGGGGCAATTTCTCCATATAGAAGCCGAGAATTGGTGTATACGGCTGCCCCGATTGATAGGTCCATCTCCAGTTGAGTTCCCATTTGTTCGACAGCACCATATTGGTCACAATATTAAAAGCATGCCGGCGGTCCCAGTTGCTGTAATACTCCTGGCCGTTGAGTATTTTACGCGCCACGGAATAAGTATAGGACAGCCACCCGTTCAACCGGCCCGCTTCTTTCTGGAGAAAAAACTCCATACCGGTGGCATACCCCGACGCCAGATCGAATGAATCATTCAGGTTTTCGGAGGGAAGGATCTCATCGTCGGTGGACCGCTGGTCAACGAAGGTCAGCATATTATTCAGGGTTTTATAATAGCCCTCCACCTGAATGCGGTACATGTTCCCCACATACTCTTCATAGCCCAACACCACCTGGACCGAAGAGGCGGGCTCGACCGACCCATCCACCGCCACCCACTGGTCCAGGATCGAGGGGTTGAAATCATCCTGGACCGTCTCGATGAATTGATGATAGAGCCCCACGGAGCCGTTGAGATACCGGTCGGGAGTCAGCAGGTATTTCACGTTGAAACGCGGATCAAAGAACCACTTGGTGGGGTGCCCATCGTAGTAGGTGACCCGCAGACCGGGCTCCACCAGCAGCCGGGGGGTAACCCATTGCTTGACTTTCCCGTAGACCACACCCTCAAGCGGGGATTGGTTCACATCGAAAAGGACGCTATCCACAAAAGTATTCTCATACCCGATGGTAAGGTCCTTGACCTGGGTCCCGAACCTGAACTCGGTGGTTTGGGAGGCAAAATAGGTCCAGTCCGATTGGAATGTCAAATCGTTGATGATGTTGGTGCTGGCGAGCCCTAAGTCGCCCCCCAGGTTGAAACGGGTATCGAATCGACTATGGGCCAACATCCAATGGGACACCAGCCGGGAGCTCAACAGCTGGCGGTAGTTGCCGCTGAAAGTCTGATTACCCCAACTGGCGGAAAGGCCCAAGGCGTCGAAAAGCAGGTTGTCGCGCCCCACGTACCAGCTAAATGACACCCGGTCGCGGTCGGTCAAATCCTGGAAAACATGCCCCTGTAAATCATAAAAGTAGTATGGGAAATAGAGATCGGTCCCCTTGAATATTTGATCGAAATAGGTCCGGCGGCCCGCCATGACCCAGGCGCCCTTGCCGATGGGACCTTCCAGGGTCGATTGGGCCGACAGCAGCGACACTGACAGCTTACCATCGAAGTGCTTCCGATTCCCCTCCCGACTGCGGACGTTGAGCACCGCTGAAAGCCGGTCCCCATACTCGGCGTTGAACCCCCCTTTAATCAGGTCGGCCTCCTTGATGACATCCAGGATGAAGCTGGAGAACAGGCCACCCAGGTGGGAGGGATTGTAGACGGTGATCCCATCCAGCAGGATCAGGTTCTGATCGGTGTTTCCCCCCCGTATAACCAGGCCGGTACTGAACTCCGCCGTCGTGAGAACCCCCGGCAGGGCCTGGAGGGTGCGCATGAGGTCGGCTTCACCCACCTGCGGCACGCCCCTGAGTTGGCGTACGTTCAGCTTGACCCGGCTCACCTGTACGTTGGTCTGCCGTTCAACCCGCTGGCCGCTCACCTGCACCTCCTCCAGGCTTAGCGGTTGCGGTCGCAGCTCAAAATCGCGCCTCAAACTTTCTCCCGGTCGCAGTTCCAGGGGCAACTCCACCGTTTCAAAACCGAGGTAGGTAATGCGCAGGGTATACCGACCGGCAGGAACATTCGCGAGGACAAAGTAGCCATCGACATTGGTCGCCGCGCCGATCCCGGTCCCCTCGAAGTAGACATTCGCGCCCGGCAGGCCCTCTCCGGACGACCCATCCAGCACGTACCCGGAATAAGTTGCCGCCTGGTTGGACCGCTGGGTAGCTCTTGTCTGCTCTGTCCCGTCTGGGGGAGCACCGGTCTGTGCAGTCAAATAAGTGCTGAGCGCCGCCAGCGACAGCCCTAAAAACCACTCCGATAATTTCACAAGGGCACTACGCCTGCGTAAGCCACACCGGTGAGGTAGGCCACGTCCCGTTTCCAGGTAGTGAGGTCATCAATCACCAATTGATTCAGGTGGGTATGGCCGCAGGCCCTGGCCAGCAGCGTCATGAGGTCCACGGAGGCCCGGAAAAACCGGGCGAGACGGTGGGCCGCCTCGTCCACCGGCAGCCGCGCCCGCAGATGCTCCTGTTGAGTAGCGATCCCCACCGGGCAGTTGTTGGTGTGACAGGCCCGCATCCCCAGACAGCCGATGGCCTGAATAGCCGCGTTGCTCACCGCCACACCGTCGGCCCCCAGGGCCAGGGCCTTGGCGAAATCGGCCGGAGTGCGCAGTCCCCCGGTGGCAATCAGGGTAACATCGCTGTGGCCGCCGGCATCCAGGTGCCGCCGGGCCCGGGCTATGGCCGGCATAGTGGGCACCGAAATGTTATCACGGAAGATCAGGGGCGCGGCGCCGGTCCCG
>JACZSB010000216.1 GCA_022574435.1 Fidelibacterota bacterium | reverse complement strand
ATGCTCCCCCGGTATCCACCCCATACATGGCGGCAAGAATGTCAAATATTGATCCGACGGCATAATTCTTTATCTTCGCATTGATATGCTTCATTACGTTGTTTGCCAGTTCATGGCCAATGACAAGTGCCAGTTCGGTATCGTCATCAACTAATTTCAGCATTCCTCGGGTTATCGTAATGGTTTTGCCGTCGGCATAAGCATTAATAGCGTTACTTTCTCCGAGAATTACCTGATAATCGCAGATTATTGCGGGTCGAACATCAATCTCTTTCAAGACACTATCACGTAATATACTTATGGTGAGGGGCCGGTCCGATTGCGTATAACCATCTAACGTTTTCCGCATCACCTGTGCGGCATTCAGTCCTACGGGAACTTGTTGTTTGTTAATGGCTACCAGAATATCCCTCTCCTGAAACCCAGCATCATCTGCAGGTGTTCCAGGGGTTACCGAAATAATCTGTAATCGTTCCCCAAGACCGAAAAGACTGACAGATGCTTTTCGTAAGTCCTTTGGAAAACTGTATTTGTTTGCGTAATTGAAGCCGATAAGAGGGCGTACTTTCTCATCAAAAAGGGACGCACCGTTTTTTAGAATGGGGTAGGCAACGCGATGAAGTCTTTGGCTGTACTTGAGGTAAGTCTCAAGCGCAATTTCACGTTGGAGTTCTGCTTCCCGTTCGATGACAGCGCGATCCACTGACGCAGATCGCGTTGTAGGAGCTACACAGCCGCCCAGGAGTAAGGCCGCCGCGAAGACCCCCGATATGACTGATAATTTCCTATAATTCACAGTGAGCCTCTTCCTCGCAAAGAGTGCTGATTGAATTAGCGAGCCAGGTGCGCCCTGGTCCGTACGGCTGCGCCTCTACAATTTATCCCGCAGATCCCTCGCCTCCGCCTGCAGCAGAGCATCACTATCGGACTTGGCCGCTAGAGCCAACGCCTGCTCCAGGCTGGCCCGGGCCTGGGCGTCCCTACCCAGCTGTAGCCGGGTTTTGCCCAGCCACAGAAAATGCCTGATATCATCGGGGGCCAACTGGGCGGATCGGGCAAAATATTGCTCGGCTTCCTCGAACGAGGCTGCCGGTGGTGTCTCATAGACGATGGAGGCCACTGTGCGCTCGATCCAGCTGAGGTCGGACAGGGCGTAGTGCCAGCGTCCCATGACATGCTGCCAGCCGGCATATTCGGGGTCCAAGGCAATGGCCCGCATGGTATTGTCCCGCACGGCGTAGGAGTTGATGATCTTTTGCTTGGTGCCCTCGATCTCCCCCACCCGCCCGATGAGGATGCCGTGGTAACCGTGGGCCCAGGCGGAGCTGGAATCGGCCGCCAGGGCCGCCCCGGCGAATTCCAGGCCGCGGTAGAGCTCCTGTTCAATCAGCGCCTCATCGGTGGTGTTGTCCGAGACGTTAAAATGGTGGCGGGCCCGGCGCCACAAATACTCCACATCCGAGCCGTAATCGCCGGCCAGCGGCTCCAGCAGGGCAAAAGCGCCGTCGAAGTCCTTGGCATCGTTCAGATCGTCGATCTGCTGCCATGAAGGCGGCGGCGGGGCCTCAGGCTGGGCGGCCAGCGGTGCTGCCCAAGCCCCCCACAGGCCCAACAGCAACAAGCCAGTAACCGCGGTAGAACAAACCCGCCGCTGCATTAACGCCACCCGGCTCAGCACCCTTAAAATAAGTCCATGTAAACGATCTTCAACTCCCTGCTGAAATAATTTACCTTACCCTTGTTCAGCATGATATCGTTGAAGTCGACCTCGATATTCAAGTTCGGACTCACTGTAAATCGAAGACCGGCATTCAGGTAGCCCTTACCCTGGCCCACCGAGAGTTTAGCAAGGCTTTCTTTGAAAACATCGGGGTTTTTAGCATCATAATCATTGGTACCGTTATCATCCAGGGCGGCGTTGTATTCCACGAAGGCCAGAATGCTGGGACTGATCTCCTTGTCGAACCCGAAGAATAGGTTGAAATCGTTATCGCTGGCATCCTCCTCGAGGAAGTTCTTACTCACCCCGAAGTGGCTGCCAAAATTGCCCAGGACTTGCCAGTTCTTGCTGGCCATAAAGTACACTCCAATGGCCTTCACGTCATACCGGGCCATCTTGAGCTGCGGTTCGCCGGTAAGCGAATCGACATCTATCTCCGCCTCCCAGAACTTGCCCCGCCCCTGGGTGTCCACGCCCAGAACCATGGCCGGCAGGCTATACGTTTCATCGAAGAAACGATATTTGAGCTGGGCTTCGGGCATCAGGCGGTTCAGGCTGGGCTGGGCATCGCCGATGAACTGATTGACCCCGTAGCTCATGCCCAACGAGAACCGGTCGGAGAAGCCGACCCCCAACCGGCCCAGGATTCCGCCGCCGGTCTGCATGAGGATTTCAATCTCATATTCGCCCCTCTGCAGTGTACCGGCGGTGGGAATGGTCACCAGGGTAGGCGGCGGCGGGTTCTGCCCACCAAGCCCACCCACTATCAACAAACCGGCTAGCACCAGGCCAACAGTATTTTGCTTGCTCATGAAACGCTCCTTGGTACATGAAAATTTGAGCATAGTCTAGACCGGTTCCAATCTACGGGCAGCAGTCCGGTAAAGTCCAGTGTACCGTTAACCAACTTGACCAATAAAAAATTTATGCTTCGGGCTGGTTTGCGAGTCAATTGGCCCTGGTTCTGACGGGCTCCCGCAAGCTTACGGCTGGTTACCGGCCGTATCTGAAGGGGCCCCTATCGGCGACGGCGACGAGCCATCCAGCAGCTGTTCCACCCCGACCCCCAGACCGGCAGCCGGTATCCGCTGATGAGGGTTGGTCTTGATCCGCACATGGCTGACCACCTGCCCCTCCCGGCCCCGCTCGATCACCTCCTGCTCACCGCTATCCCTATGGAAAATGTAGCGGAACTCCCGCACCCGCCGCATATCCTCCCCCTGAAACCAGGTTTCATTGGTCAGGTAGCCCAGGCTGTCGTAGTCTAAAAAGATAGCGCCGATCAGGTTCCCGCGAGTGCTCATGATCTTGAAGGCAACCGTGGCCATGGCGGTATCGTAGAACACCTCGGTGAAGCGGTCCCGGAAATCTGTCACAAACTCGACGCCGTAGACATACTCGATAAACCGGCGGGACCGCAGCTCGTCGCCGAACAGCAGCTCCCGCACCACGATGCTATCGGGCGTCAGCTCCAGCATGCGCTTGACGGAGAGGTCGTCCGGCCAGTACTCGTAGGTGCGAGTTTTCAGCAGCGAATCACCGGCGGTATACCAGGCCATCACCTGTACGAATCGTTGGCCGTCGTAGGTGACTTTCAGGTAGCCGGCATCATGTATCTCGAAGGGAAACAGGCTGATGCCCCGCTTGAATGCGTCTTCATCGCGGAAGTGTTCGGTGCGGGGCGGGGCCTGGGCGCTAACGGCCATCGCGGCCAGAATCACCAGCATTATCAGGGCCTGCCGCCTCATCGCACCATATATAGATCGCAGTATACCCATTATTAGAGGACTGTGCCTGTGCCTCCAATTTACACACCAGGCATCGAACAGTTTTCAGGCGATTTTTTTACTATCGAATGTTTGCAGATTCGAATTGGTGAAATCAAAATACTTCCGGAGCTAAGAAAGAAGTGTTGATGGCTATGGCCAGAAATGGTTGTCTCGACAAGTAAACGGCCCCGATCGCTCGGGGCCGCAACGGCAAATGCCTTCCACCTCCAGTATTCTGGATTACCGGAGTATACTTAGATTTTCAGTGGATATCAAGCATATTTATTTTCTTTAACCTGCACCAATATGACAACTGCTACCGGGTCACTCGGCCACCCAAAACTACCGCTGGTGAATCTTGATGCTGCCCCCCGAGGTGCGCAGATACAGCTCCGGCCCGCCGCCGTTGATCTTGCCCTTTACCTCCGTCTTGCCAAGCAGGCCTTGTACCATGATAGGTAGATCGCAGCTCACATTGCCCCCGCTGGTCTTGGCGTTTACGTTAACCTTGACATCCTTTGACAGGTAGACCGTCACACCGCCGCCGGAGGTCTTCAGGGAACAATCTCCTTTCGGCTGCCCGGTGATAGTGGCTGTAATGCCGCCCCCGGACGTCTCCAGCTTCACCGCTCCCTGAACCTCCTTCACGTGGATCGAGCCGCCGGAGGTTTTGGCTTCCAGCGTGGCGCCTACCCGGCCGACATTTATACCACCGCCGCTGGTTTGGAGCTCCGCCCGGCCGGCGCTACCGCTCAGGGAGATGCTCCCGCCCGAGGTGCGGGCATTGACCGGTCCGTCAATATCCCCCAGCGTCAGACTGCCGCCGGAGGTGCGAACCTCCACTTTTCCTTCCAGGTCGGAGACAGTGATCGACCCCCCGGAGGTTTCCAGGTCCAGATTATACTTTTCCGGGACGGTAACCTTGTAATGGACCCGCAAGCGGCGGTTGTGATGGCCCCAACCGGGGGAATCGAGAAAACGGCCGGTGATGGTGACATCGTCGCCGGACTGGTCATACTCCACTATGAATTCGTTCAAGTCATCCTGGTCACCGAACCAGCCCAGCGGTAGTTTTTTGGTCACCTGCACGGTGACTTCCTTCCGGCCGCGGGCCACGATCTCGATGGAACCTCGTTCGGTATCTATGGTCAGGGTGCCACCGGCCTTCACCTGGAACGACCTGGTCTCGGTTTCCCCCGCCCACAGAACGACAACTCCGGCCAATGCCCATACCAAAAGGACGGCTACCCAGGGCATACTACTTTTGATTCTCATCGATTTATCTCCCGGTTCAATCTCTAGGTTTGATGCTACACCTTAGACTGAAAGCTCACCGCTTTTGTTGCCTCTGGCCGGAACTTTGACCTGAACCGGCCGGGACCCTCCGCGATGTGGTGGGGGAGGTGGGAATAGTTGCGGGTTTGAGGTAGGTCAGTAGCAGTTGTAATGCGGGACGGAGGGTCCGGCTGACGGTTCAAATAGTGGTTCGTTGGAGTAGATCGCTTGGGATAAGCCGGTCCGGGTACCGGGTCGACTACCCTATTTG